>DATKJJ010000342.1:0-2015 GCA_035543695.1 Gemmatimonadales bacterium
ATTCTGCGGACCCGGTTCAACAAACCGCTCAACGATTTCTTCGCGGTAACGCTCGAAGCTCCCGAGCGATTCGACAGCGGCCTGCCTCGCGAGCTGCTCGATTCCCTTATCGCCCGTTTTGAGCGGCGGCGCTTCGTGTCCGGCGTGGTCTCGTTCCGCTCCACCGGTGATTCGACGTTCGTGAGCAAGGACGGCAAAGCGACGGTCCTCCTGCTGGGACTGGTTCCCGCCAAGGGGGATAGCGTCGCACGAATGGTGCCGCCGGTTCGCAAGACGGTTTCAGAAACCCTGGCGGATCTCAGGCTCGACCCAGGCAAATATCGAGTACGGGTTACCGGCCGGTCCCCGCTGGATCTCGATATCCGCAGTATCGCCGCCAGCGACAGCCGAAGAGGTGAAATCCGGTTGCTTCCGCTGACTGCGGGGATTCTGCTGCTGGCGTTCGGTGCGCTGGTAGCTGCGGTCCTGCCGCTGATTGTGGGATTCCTCGCGATCTGGATCACCCTCGCGATCATTTCGGTTCTTGCGAGCTTCACCCCGATGTCGGTCTTCGTGCTCAACATGACCACGATGCTGGGATTGGGCGTGGGGATCGACTACTCGCTACTCATCGTCACCCGCTTTCGCGAGGAGCTGAATCGGGGTTTGCGTCGGCGTGAGGCGGCGCTGCGGGCGCTCAGCACGGCTGGTGTAGCGGTGCTCACGTCGGGGCTTACGGTGGTTGTCGGCTTCGCCGCGCTACTCCTGACACCGCTGGTGGAGACCCAAAGCGTAGGCCTCGGCGGCCTGGTGGTCGTGGCGGTGGCGGTGGCGCTCTCGACCACTCTCCTGCCGGCGCTCCTCGCCGTGCTCGGCCGCCAGATCGACCGGCCCCGTTGGCTCGCCCGCCGACTAACCTGGTATCACGCACCGACGGCGTGGGAGCGCTGGGCCCGCAGCCTGAGCCGGAATCCGCGGCGCGCCCTGGCGATCGGCGGAGCATCAATCGCGCTCCTCACGGCGCCGGTCTTCTGGATCCGCATCGGATTGCCGGCGCGCAACTGGTGGCCCGATCAGACCGAGGCCGGGCAGGGCGTCAAAGTCCTCGAAGCCATGGGTGTTTCCAACATGATTCTGCCGGTGCGGATGGTGGTTGAAGCGCCGCCCGGGCAGACGGCGGTGAACGCCACGAGTCTGCGTGGACTCCGCGCCTTGTCCGATTCGCTGCGGGCCGATCCGCGAATCCGCCAGGTCCGGAGCATCGTGGACCTGGAGCCCGGGACCTCTATCCTGCAGTACTCCCTGCTCTACAGCGATCTCCCCGCGGCCCGGGAGAAGTATCCGGGCCTTCTGGATGCCTACCTGAGCACGGATGGCAAGGTCGCTCTCATCGACGCGATCCTGAGCGACACCACCTCACTCCCTTCGGGGATGGATGTCTCGCGACGTGCCCGCGCCCTGGCACACTCCCCACCCAAGCAACTCAAGGGGGCGAAGATCCTGGTGGGCGGCTACACCGCGTCGAACCTGGACCTGCAGGATCTGATGCTGGCTCAGTTCCCGCTGCTCGTGTTTCTGATTCTCGCCTGCACCGGAGTCATGCTCGCCATCGCCTTCAGGTCGGTGCTCGTGCCGATCAAGGCCGTGATCATGAATACCCTGTCGGTGAGCGCGACATTTGGGCTCATCACGCTGGTATTTCAGTATGGGGTGGGAGGAAAGCTGTTTGGACTGGACGGACCAACCTCGGCCATTTTCGTGGTGATACCGGTGCTGGTATTCGCGGTGGTGTTCGGACTCAGCATGGACTACGAAGTCTTCCTGTTGGCCAGGGTGAAAGAGGCTTTCGACCGCAGCGGGAAGAACGATCAGGCGACCGAAGAGGGACTCTCCGCGACGGCGTCCACAATCACCTCGGCGGCGTTGATCATGATCCTGGTCTTCGGGGTCTTCGCCTTTGCCCGAGTGCTCGCAATGCAGTTTCTTGGCTTCGGGCTTGCCGTTGCGGTGCTGCTCGACGCGACGATCATCCGGAT
>DATKJJ010000343.1:0-4374 GCA_035543695.1 Gemmatimonadales bacterium
AATCCCAACGCCTCGGCTACCGCACGTGCGGTGCTGCTCTTTCCCGAGGCTGAGGGTCCGTCGATCGCAAACACCCCACCGCTCACCAGGTACCTCCTGCCGAGAGCCGGCTGAGGGTCTCGGGAAAGCCGGGGAAGCTCACCGCGGCACAGGCAAGATCGTCGATCTCTACCCGTGCCCCCGGCACCGTGCCTAGCACGGCGAAGGCCATGGCCAGACGGTGATCTGCCGCGGTTCGTACCGCCCCTGCCGGCGGCCGCTCACCACCCTCGACCAGCAGGTCATCGCCGTGGACCTCGGCCCGGGCGCCTACAGCTCTCAGATTCTCCGCCAGTAGTCCGAGTCGGTCGCTTTCCTTTACCCGGAGCTCGCCGACCTGCCGAAACGTGGTGATGCCTGCCGCCCGAGAGGCGACCACCGCGAGCAGCGGGATTTCATCGATCAGGCCGGGAATCTCTTCGGCCGTGACCTCTGTTCCTCCCAAGGACGCCGGCTGCACCACCACATCTCCCACCGGCTCTCCGAACTGGTCCGACAGGTTTTCGATGTGTACCAGGCCACCCATCCGAGCCAGCACCTCAAGGAAGCCGGTGCGGGTGGGATTCAGCCCAACTCCCGATATGCGCAAGGACCCGCTTTCAGCCAGCAGAGCGGCGCCGACTAGAAACGCCGCCGACGAGGGATCGCCCGGCACATCGATAGTGAACGGCTCGATCCTGCCGGTCGGTTTCGAGGTGATCCAGCCGTCATTCTCCGTCAGCTCGTACCCGAAGGCTCGGAGCAGCCGTTCGGTGTGATCGCGGGAGCGGCCGTGAGGCTCACGCAGGCTGACCTCGACGTTACCGGCTATTCCGGCGAGCAGGAGGGCGCTCTTGATCTGCGCGCTCGAGACCGGAAGCTGGTAGCGGAGCGGTTCGAGCGGGCCGCCATGGATCGTCAGCGGCAACCCGTCCCCGTTGTGCTCGGTAAAGCGCGCGCCCATAGCTCCCAGCGGAGTCGTAACCCGGCGCATGGGCCTGCGCCGGAGCGATCTGTCGCCCGTCAGGGTAGCGGCGAAATCGTGCCCAGCCAGAACTCCCAGGGTCAGGCGAGTGGTAGTTCCCGAGTTGCCGCAGTCGAGGATTCGATCGGGCCGGCGGAGCCGGCCGTGACCGTCCACCTGCGCCACCGCGCCGCCCCGGAGAGGAGATACCGTTGCGCCGAGCTGTCGCAAGATCCGAGCGGTCGAGCGGGCATCCAACGAGGTGAGCGCGCCCCGTATTCTGCTCGAGCCCCGCGCCAATGCTGCCAGCAGCAGGACTCGATGCGTGATGCTCTTGTCTCCAGGAACCCGGACATTGCCGGCCACTCTCACCGGTCGATACCCAGCCGAAAGCCGCGGGCGATCTCGCAGAACTGCAGAAGAGCGCCGCGCTCTTCGTCCGAAAGAAGCTGCTGCAACTCCTGCAGCCGGGCCCGGGTTTGTTCCAGAGCCTCGACCACCGCCGAACGATTCAGCAGCAGAATATCCACCCACATCTCGGGATTGCTGGCCGCCAGCCGGGTCGTATCCTTGGCCCCGCTCCCGAATGACACCCCTCCCAATCCCTGTTCGGCGAGCACCTTGGCCAGGGCGTACGCCACCGCCTGTGGCAGGTGACTGGTCCAGGCCAGCTGGCGGTCATGCGTCGCTGGATCGATCAGCACTGGAGCCGCATTCAGGGTGTGCTTCCAGAAGCCGGCCACGGCGGCCGCAGCCCGGTGGCCGGCAGATGTACCGGTCTCGCAGATGTACACTACGCATCCGCGAAGACGCTCGGCACTCGCTGACACGAAGCCGGTCAGATGAGTCCCGGCGAGTGGATGGCCTCCAGCGAAGCGGTCGCCCAAGCCGGAGGCCACGGCGTGCCGGATAATCGGCTCCTTGACGCTACACACATCGGTCAGCACCGCTCCGGCAGCCAGAGATGAAGCCAGCGATCCAATCAGTTCCAGCGTTGCCTGGGGCGGCACCGCCAGCACCACGATCTCCGCTTCCCGGGCGGCCTGAAGCGGGGTGTCCGCCAGCTCGGTGACGGCACCCGCTCTCAGCGCCTGAATCCCCTCTGCGGGCAGCGGCGAATACCCCACCACCCGGGCTACACCCGCCAGGCGCGCTTGCCACGCCAGGGAGCCTCCAATAGCGCCTAGGCCGATGACCGCCAGCGACGATGGGTGCACGGGTTTTAGAGTGTGCTCAGGTGAAGCGACGTTATTGCCCGGGAACAGCCACGATTGTACTGATAAGTCGTCTGATTCTCAAACGGAATCTCGCGTGCCCAAGATCCTGGTCGTGGAAGACAGCCCCGATAACATGAAGCTCTTCCGTACCCTGCTGACCCTCAAAGGTCACGAGGTGGTGGGGCTCTCCGGCGGAGAGGGTCTGCTGGACACGATCGACGAAGGAAACTTCGATCTGGTGCTCATGGACATTCAGCTGCCCGGCAAAGACGGCTTTGCCCTGCTCCGCGAAATCCGCAGCTCTCCGGTTGGAACCATGCCAGTGCTTGCCCTGACGGCGCACGCCATGACCGGAGACCGGGAACGCGCGCTTCAGGCGGGGTTCGACGGGTACATCACCAAGCCGATTGACGTGAGGGCATTCCCGGAGCAGGTGCAGCGGGCCCTGCAGGGCGAAAGGCTGGGCTAATACCCGGCTGAAGAGTCGAAGCGCAACAGCATCAGAGAGTGGGCCACCAGATTGACTCCCCCCTCTCGCACCGGCCGCCCACTGGGATGCGCCGTATTCAGCAGCTCGGCCCAGGAGCCGGGGCGGCCCAGGGCGGGGAGGATGAAGGGCTTTGAGCGAGCGCCTCCATTGAGCAGCAGCAGGATCGCGTCTTCGGCGACTCGCCGTCCTCGTTCGTCAGTTTCGTCGCTCGCTTCGCCTCGCATCAGCATCCCAAGCACATGGTTGGCGGGGTCGTTCCACTCCTGCGGGGTCATCTCCGCTCCGTCGGCTCGAAGCCAGGTCAGGTCCTTGGCCGTTCCCTGCGAGACCTCGTGCCGGAAGAACGTGCGCCGGCGGAGGACCGGATAGGCAGCCCGGATGGCAAAGACGCTGCGGGTGAACTGCAGCAATTCCCGCTGCAGTGGGCTGAGCCGCCAGTCGATCCAGGTCGTCGGATTGTCCTGGCAGTAGGCGTTGTTATTCCCGGATTGTGACCGGCCGATCTCGTCGCCATGGGAGATCATGGGTACGCCCTGAGAGAAGGCCAGGGTGGCCAGGAAGTTTCGTTTGATCCGCTCCCGCATCCGGACGACGTGCGCCGCCTCGGTGGCGCCCTCGAGACCCCAGTTCCGGCTCAGGTTGTGGTCGGAGCCGTCCCGGTTGTTCTCCCCGTTGGCTTCGTTGTGTTTGGATTCGTAGCTGACCAAGTCCTGTAAGGTGAAGCCATCATGACAGGTGACGAAGTTCACGCTGGCCAGCGGGGTGCGGCCGCCGGTCTCGTAGAGATCGCTGCTGCCAGAAAGCCTCGAGGCCAGATCGCCCACCACTCCTGAATCGCCTCGCCAGAACTGCCGGAGGGTGTCCCGGTACTTGCCGTTCCACTCCGCCCAACCGATGGGAAAGCGGCCCACCTGGTAGCCGCCGGGCCCCAGATCCCAGGGCTCAGCGATCAGCTTGGCCTGAGACACGATCGGATCCTGGCGAACCACATCGAAGAATCCGCCGAACGGGTCCACCCCATCGTTCCCCCTCGCGAGAACGGGGGCCAGATCAAATCGGAAGCCGTCGACATGCATTTCGGTGATCCAGTATCTCAGGCTGTCCATCACCAGCTGCATGGTTCGCGGATGGCGCAGATCAACGGTGTTGCCGCACCCGGTAAAGTCGACATAGAGTCGCCGATTCTCCGGATCCAGGCGATAGTAGGCCGAGTTATCAATCCCCCGGAACGACAAGGTGGGGCCCAGGTGATTGCCTTCGCCGGTGTGGTTGTAGACCACGTCCAGGATCACCTCGAGCCCCGCGGCATGAAGCCGCTTGACCATGGACTTGAACTCGGCAACCTGGTGGCCGGCCCGGTCGCCACGGGTGGCATAGCGGATATCCGGGGCAAAGTATCCGATGCTGCTGTAGCCCCAGTAATTGGTGAGTCCCTGCTCGGCCAGCCGCCGCTCGGTCACCATGTGATGGATCGGCAGCAGCTCTATTGCCGTCACCCCCAGGCCCTTCAAGTGATCGATCACCGGATCCGTGGCCAGGCCGAGGTACGTCCCCCGGAGCGGCTCGGGCACGTCGGGGTGCAGGATGGTCATTCCCTTGACGTGGCATTCGTAGATCACCGTCCGGTTCCACGGCGTGCGGGGAAGCTGGTCATCTCCCCAGGTGAAGGCCGAATCGACAACGAG
>DATKJJ010000344.1:0-6683 GCA_035543695.1 Gemmatimonadales bacterium
GTCGCCGCTGCCGGCATGCAGCACCCGTCCGTCAGGCAGGAGGAGGGTGGTCGAGTGGTACACTCGAGTCGTCTGATTCGAGGCGAGCAGCCGCCACTGTCCCGTGACCGGGCTCCAGAGCTCAGCCGCGTGCACCGCCCCGGCGGGGTCGCTGAAGCCTGGGGCGCTGGTTCCTCCGGTCGCCAAAACCTGACCGTCCGGCAAAAGCGTCGCGTTAAACTGCCGCCGCGGGTACCTCATGCTCTCGGCATAGCGCCAGCTCGGCTGGGGCACGTTCAGGTCGATCAGCTCAGCGGTATTGGTGGGGGCTCCGTCGGGCGGATCGCTTCCACCCAGGATCATGACCTTTCCGGGCTGGTACATCACCGCCGAGCCGTAGTCTCTTCGTCCGTAGTTACTGCTCGGCCCCGGCATCCAGCGGCCATTACCGGCTGGATCCAGATACGCTGACTGCTGCAGCTCGCCCGCGTAGAACAGCAGGCCGTTGGGGGCAACGAAGGTGCGCGGATAGTACGGGAGCGCGCGAGCAGCTCCGGGCAGTTGGCGCCAGGATCCGCCGGACCAGATCTCGGGAATTTCCACTTGCTCAGCAGACTGGTCGGTACCCGCCAGACTGATCACCTCGCCGTCGGCCAGCGCCGTTGTGGTGGGATACCATCGGGCAAAGCTCATGGTGGAGACCGGGAGCCAGCTCTGCGACCCAGGATCGAAAAGGTTCGCGTCGCGAAGTCCGCGGCGATCGTCGAGATGACCGCCGCTTACCAGCAAACGCCCGTCGGCCAGGAAGGTGTGCCCACTGCAGAAAACCATGGTGGCGCTGGGGACCTCGCTGAAGTTCCCATCCGCCGGATTGTAGAGTTGGGGAGCTCCGATGCGACCCCAGGAGAGCACCCGGCCGGTAGGCAGCAGGTGCAGATGCACGGCTACGACCGGCCAGGGAAACGGCCGGGACCATTCCCCCGATTCGGACTCAGGCTGCAGCGGAGCCGGTGACGGACATGCCGTGGCGCCATTCTCCACCGGCTCAGTGGATCCGTCCGAGCTGGAGATCTGGAGGGGACCGCGGTTCACGGCGGTGAGTCGAGTGATGCTTGGGGCAGTGCTGCTCCCGGCGGGAAGGAGAACATCCCCGGTCTCTGCGGTTCCGAGCACCGCGTAGTGCACCAGCTTGTCCGGAGAATCCTGATTGCGGAGCTCGAACCGGTTGCCACAGAGGTAGGCGACCGTGATCTGGTGTAGGCCGCCTTCGGGAGTGCTGGGTTTGACGCTATCCTGGCATCCCGCTGTAACGACCCCCAGCAACGCCACCGCCACCCTGCGCCTCACCTGCGACCTCGTCACCGGATGACCGCCGCTGAGCTTCAGGGATTGGATTTCGTAGCGTCCACCAGCTCGCGGACCTTTCGGGCCAGAGCTTCGGGCTCCAGAGGTTTCTGGAGGAACTCGCTTCCCTCCTGCAGTAATCCGCGGCGCATCACGTCCAGTCCGGTGTACCCCGAGGTGAACAGCACCGGAATGTCGGGCCAGCGCTGGGCGACGACATCGGCCATTTCCCGGCCACCCATGTCCGGCATTACCACGTCGGCGACGATCAGGTTGATCTTCCCCTCTTCCCGCTCCAGCAACCTGATGGCCTCGGTTCCATCGGCGGCTTCCAGGACACCATATCCGCAGCCTTTGAGCGTGCGAGCCATGATGCTCCGTACCATCGACTCGTCCTCCGCCACCAGCACGACCTCTTCCGGCCTGCCCGGAGGCGCCGGCTGTCCGGGGTCGTCGGTATAGACTCCGGCATCGACAATCGGGAAATAGAGCTTGAAGGTGGTGCCCAGTCCGGGTTCGCTATAGGCCCAGATGAACCCGCCGCTCTGTTTCACGATGCCATACACCGTCGAGAGACCCAGCCCGGTACCCTGCCCCACCCCCTTGGTAGTAAAAAAGGGCTCGAAGATGCGGGACAGCGTCGCCCGATCCATTCCGTGCCCGGTATCGGTGACCACCAGCGCTGCGTAGTCGCCCGGCTCGAGGGTTTCCACCGGTTTGGCCGCGACATAGGCTGGATCGAGCGCGACGTTCATGGTCTCGATGGTGAGACGGCCGCCCTCGTCCATGGCGTCACGGGCGTTGAGCGTCAGATTGACCAGCACCTGCTCCAGCTGGCCCGGATCGGCCCGGATCAATCCCAGCGCAGGTGCGAGGTGCATTCGTACCGCGCGGGTTTCACCCAGGGCGCGGTTCAGGATCGGCTCCAGCTCCCGGACCGTGGTGTTCAGATCCAGAACCTGGGGCTGGAGCATCTGGCGGCGGCTGAAGGCCAGAAGCTGCTGGGTAATGCCTGCCGTACGCTTGGCCGCCCGCCAGATCTGGTCTACATCCTGGCGAACCTGTTCCGGGAGATCGCTTCGTTGCAGCACGTAGTCGGCACAGCCCAGCACGACCGACATCATGTTGTTGGCCTCATGGGCAATGCCGCCGGCCAGCTGCCCGACCGAATCCATCCGTTGCGCCTGCCGCAGCCGTTCTTCCATCAGCCGCCGGTCGGTGACGTCGAGACACACCCCGGTCATGTAGAGCGGCGCGCCCGTGGTGTCGCGCATCAGCCGGCCGGTGCCGCTGAGCCAGCGGATCTTTCCATTGGGCAGAACGACCCGAAACTCGGAGCTGAGCGAGCCGCTGTCGTCCAGGGTGCGCTGGATGTCCCGCTGCACCGAGTCGCGATCTTCCTCAGCCACTCGCTCGAGAACCTGATCGAACCGGGTTACTTGCTGGTTCAGGGGGACACCGAAGAGCTGGTGCATCCCCTCGTCCCAGCTCACGGCTCCGGTCTCCAGATTCCATTGCCAGGTCCCCATTCGAGCCGAACGAAGGGCGAGCTCCAGCCGCTCCTGGCTCTGGGCCAGGGCCCGCTCCGCCTGCCGGCGCTCGGTGACATCTCGCTTGATGCTGGACGCGCCGATTACTTCGCCCTGGGCATTGCGAATGGGTGAGACGCTGACGGCGACATAGATCCGTCCCCCATCCTTCCGAATACGCTCGGCTTCGGCAAACCCCACGCGCTCGCCTTGCCGGATGCGGTCCAGCAGGTCGCGTTCCTCGTGATGCAGGTGGTCGGGGATCAGCTTGAAGATGGACCCACCGACCATTTCGTCGGCGCCATACCCGAACATCTGTTCGGCGGCCGCGTTCCAGCTGGTCACCACGCCATCGACGGTTTTGCCGATGATGGCATCAGCGGAAGACGCAACGATGGCGGCAAGCCGCTGCGTGGCATGCTCCGCCTCGCGCTGCCGACTGACGTCGCGGGTAAAGCAGCGGGTATGCACGAACTCCCCGCCATGGAAGTAGGCGCTGGAATCGATCAGGACCTCTACGATCGATCCGTTCTTCGCTCGAAGCTGGGCCGGGTAATCCTGGAGCACCTCACCTCTTGTGAGTCGAGCCAGGATGTCGTCGATCACCGGCCGGCTCACGTGGAAGTCCGCGATGTTTCGCCCCAGGTATTCGTCCCGCTGATAACCCAGCAGGTCCAGTTCAGCCTGGTTGACCCGCAGAATCGTGCCGTCCGGTCCAACCCAGTGGATCGGAATGGCGGCGTTCTCGATAAAGTCCGCCAGCTCCTGTTCCCGCTTCCATAGCGCCTCGTTCGCCTTTTTCTGATCCTCGATATCGATACCGGTCATTAGCCAGGCATCGAGCCCGGACGAGGGGGAGAAAAGCGGTGCCACCCGAGTGAGCAGCCAGCAGAACGCTCCATCGGCGCGGCGATAGCGAAGCTCCATCTCGAAGGGCTGCTCTCGGTCTTTGGCCTCGCTCCAACGGTTGCGGAACGGCTCCGCGTCGTCGGGATGGATGAAGACTTCCCACCCGAGCGTGTTGAGCTGGTCGAGCGAGGAACCGGTGTAATCCTCCCATCGGGAATTGACGTAGGTGAACGTCCCCCGGCCGTCGCTCACCCAGACCAGCCCGGGTACGGCCGCTCCCAGCATCCGGTAGAGCGCCTCCCCATCGGCGTCCGAAGGACTGCGGCCACGGCTGCGGCCGGCGTAGGTGATGTCGCTCATGCGAGGCGACTACAGATGTAGCAGATCAGCATCCCCGGAATTTGAAGGGTGGTTTTTCATCCATGCAAGGTCAGGATACCTTTCAGGGCAAAATTGGCCCTTCGTCCAATGGCAGGACAGCGGACTTTGGATCCGTTAATGGTGGTTCGAATCCACCAGGGCCAATTAAAGTTAGGAATTTGTGGTCCAATCTGCTGGTCCAAATTTCACCTGTTACGCGGGAAAGTAACGGGGATGGACTTCAAGGTAGTGCTCGTGCCCCTGGCAATCGCAATCCTTGGCATAGTCGTAAATGCAATCATTAATACCAACATCAAGGTTTGCCCCTGTAAGGAGACTGCATACTCTGGCCTCCTGAAGCGCATGAAGAAAGCCCCGCAGCTCAGTGAGAGTGCGAGGCTTCGGTACTATCCTTTTGGGCCCTCCAGCGTTAAGCTAGGGCTGAACCCTACGTCCAGTCGTACCCGACGCGAGGGTTACCCTCCAACTCAGTTGCAGCCCCCTGCCCGACCTTAGTACGGAAAACCTTGCTCATGGCTAAGTCACCCAATCTGTTCGTGATCGGGGCTATGAAGTCGGGGACCACCGCCCTCTGCCGCGACCTCTCGGAGCACCCGGCCATCTTCATGTCGGCGATCAAGGAGCCGGGGTACTTTTCCCACGAGGAGAACCGGTCCAGCCTGGAGAAATACCGCCGCCTCTTTGCCAGAGCTTCGGACCAGGCGTACCTCATGGAGGGCAGCACCGAATACACCATGCGGCCCCACATCGACGGGGTCGCCGACCGGATCCACGCGTTCAATCCCGGTGCGCGATTCATCTACCTCATGCGCGACCCCTTGAGCCGGGTGGTGAGTCACTATCGGCAACTGGTCAGAAAGGGGTGGGAAAAGCGGTCGCTGCCGCTGGCGGTGCGGCACAACTGTCAATACCTCTCCATCGGCTACTACGCGTACCAGCTGCGGCCCTACCTCGAGAGCTTTGGCCCCGAGACCCTGTTCATGGAGACGTTCGAGTCGTTCATCGCGTCGCCCGCCGCTTTCTACACGCGTCTGTTCCACTGGCTCGGGATCGACGCTTCCGTCTTGCCGCGCAGTGCCGGGAAGCCTTTGAATGAAAACCCCGATGCGATCGAGGCCTATGACGAACAGTCGTACCGGGTTCGGCTGGCGCGCATGATGACCCCTCACCTGCGGCAGCATCCCAGGCTGGCTCGCCTTCTACCGCAAGTCGCTACCCGTTGGTACCGGAGGATCCTCCCCAAGGAGTCGGTCCGAAAAGCCGATTCGCACGATTTCGCCAGGGAAGTCGAAGAGACCCGTCATCTTGTACAGCCGGTACTCGCGGAGTGGATCAGCGAGCTGGAAGAGCTGACCGGACGTTGCTATCGGGAGTGGCCGTCCCGCGAGAGCGACCGCTCCCAGGACGAGAGCGGGCAGATATGGCTGCAGGAGGGTTTGTGTCATCGACTGCCCATTCGATGAGAGCTTCGGGATTTTGGTTGGCGCGCCCTAAGCTGGCTCGCCAATTTGGGGCTTTGCCGTACACCTCCTCTGGCTTATCACGCGTAGAAGCACCGCTCGACCGGCCCGACGTGGGGCCAACTGCTCCCCGTCACTTGGCCCGACGATAGGCCTCGATCGTTGCTTCGGCGGCCGTCCGCCAATCGAACTGGCGGGCCCGGCGAAACCCCAGCTCACGCAGCCGGCGGCCCTCTTCCGCAATGGTGGCCTGCTCCAGGCCGGCTTCAATTTCCCCCACATCGAATGGATCCACCAGGATGGCCGCTCCGCCCGCCACTTCCGGCGCCGCGCCGGTGCGGGAGGTCACCACCGGGGCACCGCAGGCCATCGCTTCGATGATCGGAAGTCCGAATCCCTCGTAGATCCCGGGATAGAGGAAGGCGGCGGCTCCGGCATACAAGCCCGGCAGGCTGGCCTTATCGACGTACCCCAGGAGTGACACACCTTCGGGGAGCCGGGCGCCATCCTGGGTGAACTCCGGGTCCAACGATGTTCCGGTGATCAGCAGACGGTACCGGGACCGATGGCCGCCTCGCTCACGCCAGCGGGTGAAGGCGGCAATCAGGCGGCGGGTGTTCTTGCGGGGAGAGACTCCGCCGACGGCGAGGACGTAGGGCGCGTCGTGCTCAAGAGCAGCCGGCGGCTCCTGAACCCCGGCAAACACGGGATCGAGCCCGTGATGAACCACGTCGATCCTCGATGCCGGAACGCCCGCACGGCGCACCAGATCGTCTGCGGTGTATTGCGAGACCGCGATGAAGCGGTTGGCTCGGCGCCGAGCCCAGGGGAAGAGAGCGCCATACATCATGCGCAAGCGTCGGTCGTAGAGCTCCGGATGCACCTGCCAGCCGAGGTCGTGCACCGTGACCACGCATCGGTCTCGGGAGCGCAAGGCGTAGGGGAGAAAGCCGTCCATTCCATGAAACAGCAGGTCCTCCGGACCAGCCACGGCTCGCAACGAGTACCACTGATCGAACCACAGCTTCCACAGGGTGGCCCGGATTCCGCTCAGCTCCGGACGCCTGATCGGCACCACTTCGCGAAGTCGGGCAAATCCGAGATCGAGCGGCGCCCATGACAGCGCCGTAATGGAGACCTG
>DATKJJ010000345.1:0-4648 GCA_035543695.1 Gemmatimonadales bacterium
GAGCAAGAGTGCCCTCCCGCTGTTCCGAGAGGAACTCCGCGATCAGATGAGCGTAGGCACGGGTGATGGTCTCGTGATATCCACTGGAATCCGTGTTGGCGGTGCCGTGCGAATCGTTGAGAGCCCGGATTCCCTGGCGCAGCCGGTTGACCGCTTCCACGACCCCGTACCGATGCACATGCCAGGCGCCCACCGACAGATGAGCGGCATGGGTCCATTCGGATTTGGGCAGCGTCCGCTCGTGGAATCGAGCCACGAAGTCATCGAGCTGGGCGTCACTGGTCCAGGTCATGGCTCGAGTCTAGTGGCTCGTCCTCTCCCCTCGCACCAACTCCACGGCATGCTCCACCAGGTTGCTCAGAACCGCGAGTCCATCCCGCACCCCACCCGGACTCCCCGGCAGATTGACGATCAGGGTCTTCCCTCGAACACCGGCGGTCCCGCGCGACAGAGCCGCGCGAGGAAACCGGGGAAACGAGGTCATCCGGAGCGCCTCGGCGATCCCCGGGGCCTCCTTCTCCAGGATGGCCCGGGTAGCTTCGGGCGTGACATCGCGCTCGGTGAGGCCGGTGCCACCGGTGGTGAGGATGAGATCGGCCCGGTCGGTGTCGGCCCATTCGGCCAGGCTAACCGAGATACGGACGGTGTCGTCGGGGACGAGCCCGCGCTCCGCGACGGCATACTGCCGCTCCCGGGCCCACGAGGCGATCAGGTCGCCTGAGGAGTCGGCCCGCTCGCCTCGGCTGCACGCGTCTGAAATCGTGAGGATGGCCAGCCGGAGTGCCATGGGGCAGAAGATAAGCTTCTCGCGCGCCGCTGCAGGGTGTCACACTACCGATGTGGCGACACTCCAACGCGCCGAGTTCCGGAAGTATGTCGGATGCGGCAAAGTCGCGGTCAATGGGGCTTTGCGCGCTTTCCCCAGGGTGATGGGCCAGGCATGAAGCTTGAGGCTGCTCCAATCCCCACCCACCCTGAGTGACTTTTCTGACCCAGCCACTGATATCCACCGACGAGCCCCGGGTTGTCCTGGTGGTCGAGGACGAAGACATGGTTCGCCGGACCCTTACCCGGGTCCTCAACCAGGCCGGCTACCGTACCCTGGAGGCTCACCATGGCAGCGAGGCGCTGAGCATGGTGGCCCTGGCCTATCCTTACCTCCACCTCGTCATCACCGACGTGCTGATGCCGGAGCTGGATGGACGAGCCCTCGGCCAGAGGTTGCGCGAGCGCTACCCCGCACTCCCCGTGCTCTATATTTCGGCCTATCCATCGGACGATTTGTTCCATCGGGGCGCTCCGACCTTACACGCGCCATACCTGCAGAAGCCGATCGATCCGGAGGAGCTGCTTCGGGTAGTTCAGCAGCTGTTGGTGACGCTGCGGCTGGAGCCTACCGGCACTTGACTGCTGCTTGACCTTGCCCCGCCAGCATAGAACGCGCTCGATGACTCGAAGGCGCGTCCCAACCCGTCGTTCCGCGGTTCATTGGAGCTAGTACTGTCCATGCACTCCATAAGATTGAAGGAGTAGAGATGTCGAACAGCCTCAATCGTCGCTCCTTGCTTAAGAGTCTCACCAAAATGGCCGCTTCGCCATTGTTGCTCGGCAGTTTCGGCTGCGCGGTAGATCGGCTACTTCGGCCCGAACTGGATGAGACAGCCATCAGCCCCTTCACCTTGGTTGGAGCCGGAGATCAGCATTGCACGGTGAGTCTTGGAGCCAGAGGCCGAACAGCCTCGCAGGTCCAGAAGGTGTTGGATGCAGTCCCGAGTGCCTTGGCGTTTGCCATAGGCGACCTGACCCACTCGGGTCATGAGATAGAGTATCAGACGTACTACAACAATACGTGGGGCCGATTCAAGGATCGAACGATTTTCGGGATCGGTAATCACGACACGATGTATGCCCTTCCTCGCGGGGCGGCGTATTACGCCTACACCGCGGCGCCGAAGTATTACGCAAAGACGCTCGGCGATAGCTGGCGAGTCTACATGCTGACCTGCATGAACGCGACTGAGGGTGGAGTCAGTTTCACGGAGCAACTCGCCTGGCTGAAGGCTGATCTGGCGGAGCACGCTGCCACACATCACATCCTGGCGATGGTCCACTATCCGATGTTCGCCAGCGTTTGCGAGCATCACCTGAAGGATATGACCTCGAAGCCCAGAGTCGGCCCCATGTGGGACGCACTTCAGGGAGCCGGATGCGAGTTTGCGGTCAGCGGTCATGCCCACCGCTGGGAGCGACTGAAGCCCATGCTTCGGGATGGTACGGTTTCGAAGGATGGTATCCGGCAGTTTGTGGTGGGCACCGGCGGTGTGAAGCTGCGCGGTATCATCCAGCAGCACCCCAATTCGGAGCAGATTTTACTGGAGTACGGGGTGGTACGGTACGATCTATACCCGGATCGCTACGAGTGGAAGTTCATCAACCAATTCGGCGTGGTGCGTGACAGTGGAGTACAGGCTTGCCGGAAGGTGCTCGCGCCCGTAGGAGTCTGAGGATCATGCCCCGGCTGGGTGTCTCATTTTGAACGGAGTGAATGCCGTGAACCGAACCTACGCGAAATGGGTGCTGCTGCTGAGCGCCCTGTCCTTTGTCGCCGCGGGCTGCGGACCAGAAACCGAATCACCCACCGCTCCGGAAAGCAACGCGGCGGTAGCTGTCACCGCTGCCGCTCCACTCTCCTTCCGCCGGATCTCGGCGGGATACCGGCACGCCTGCGGATTGACCAGCGAGAACCTGGCCTACTGCTGGGGAGAGGGCTTTCTGGGTCAGCTGGGTGACGGGAGCACCGAGTATCGCGCGGCACCGGTGGCGGTCGCCGGCGGTCACCGGTTCATCCAGATCAGCGGCGGCAGTGGCTACACCTGCGCCGTCACCACCGAGTTCAAGGCTTACTGCTGGGGGCAGAACACCTACAGCAAGCTGGGCGACGGCACCACCGGAACCCGCCTGGTCCCGATGGCGGTCCAGGGCAACCTCAGTTTCCGCCAGATTGACGCCGGCCGGTTGCATACCTGCGCCGTGACCATCACCAACCTGGCGTACTGCTGGGGCAACAATCAGAACGGCCGGCTGGGCGACGGCACCACCGCCACCCGGCGCACCCCGACGCGGGTGGTGGGCGATCTCAAGTTCCGCAGCATCAGCGCCGGGGCGGATCACAGTTGCGGGCTGACTCCCACCAACCGGCCCTTCTGCTGGGGGAAAAACAACTCGGGCCAGCTGGGCGACGGGACCACGGTCGACAAGTTTGCCCCGCGGCACGTCTCGATCCGACGCACCTTCCTCCAGATCGAGGCCGGCGCCCTGGACCGCTTCGGCACCACCCACACCTGCGGCGTCACCACCATGAACGAGGGCTTCTGCTGGGGGCAGAACCAGGAGGGGCAGCTAGGGATCGGCTTCACCAACCGCGCCATCCGTCCCACGCTGGTGGCCGGTAACTTCACCTGGAAGGCGCTGGCGGTGGGCGGCGATCACAACTGCGGAATAACCACGGCCAACGTGGCCTATTGCTGGGGCTACAACTATTACGGCCAAGTGGGCGACGGAAGCGAGCGGGGCGTCAATGCGCCCACCCGAATGTCACCCTACCCGGTGACCGGTGGCCGGTCGTTCACCGCCCTGAGTGTGGGCGAGAGTCACAGCTGCGGCATTGCGGTGAACACCCGGGCCTACTGCTGGGGAAACATCCTGGGCAACGGCACCTTGGACGCGAGCTCGACGCCGGTCGCTGTCGCCGGGCCGGAGTGATCAGATACCCGGCCCGGAACCGCCTCACCCGCCTTTCCTGGCGCTCCCCTTCTTCCAGAATGGCCGGCTGACGACCTCAGCCGGCATCCGCTCTCCCCGGCACTCGACCTCGAACTTCGTACCCACCTTGGCGGCAGCGGCAGGCAGATAGGCAGTCCCGATGGCCACCCCGAGCGAGGGACTCATCGTGCCGCTCCGGACGAGGTCCACTTCGCGTTCGGCGTAGTGCACCGGATAACCGTGACGGGGGAAGCCGCGGCCCTGGAGTTGAAAGCCGATCAGCTTCCGGGTGACGCCTCGCGCCTTCTGGGCCTTGAGTGCTGTATCGCCGGTGAAGGGACAACCCTTGTCCAGCTTCACGATCCAGCCGAGGCCCGCTTCCAATGGCGTGGTGGTATCGTCAATCTCGTTGCCGTAGAGCGCGTAACCCATCTCCAGCCGCAGTGAGTCCCGCGCACCCAACCCGATGGGCTTGGCGCCAGCCCCAATCACCGCCTCCCAGATCTGAGGAGTCTCCCGCTCCCGGCAATACAGCTCGAATCCGTCCTCGCCGGTGTAGCCGGTGCGGGAGATGAAGCACTCCGCGTTAGCCACCCGGCCGGAAGCGAAATGGTAGTAGCCGATGTCGCTCAACTGCGTTCGGGTGAGCGGCTGCAGCAGCGACTCGGCCTGGGGGCCCTGCACCGCGAGAAGACCGACCTCGCTGGAAATGTCCTTCAGCCGCACGTTGGCCCCGCCCTTCTGAGCCACGATGTGCTCCCAGGCCTTGGCCGTGTTCGATGCGTTCACCACGATCATCAGCTTGTCCTCGAACCGATACACCGTGCAGTCGTCCACGAACGTGCCTTGGGGGGTGAGAATGCCCGAGTACTGAACCGCACCCGGC
>DATKJJ010000346.1:0-3913 GCA_035543695.1 Gemmatimonadales bacterium
GGCAAGCTGGATGAGCCGGTCTGGTCGCGCGCCACCCGGCTCACCGGGTTCTGGCAGTATCAACCGGTGGATGGCCGGCCCGCCGAGGAACAGACCGAAGTGCTGGTGTGGTATGCGCCCGATGCGATCTACTTCGGTATCATCGCCCACGACCATAATCCTCGAGGCATCCGGGCCACCGTGGCCGACCGGGACAACATCGACAACGAAGACTCCGTGGTCCTCGATCTGGACACCTTTCACGACCGGCGGCGCGCCTTCTTCTTCGGGGTGAACGCGCTCGGCGTGCAGACGGACGGGGTGCGGAGCGAGGGGGCGGGGCAGGTGAGTAGCCTGATCCCCGGCAGCACCGACAAGAACCCCGATTTCATCTGGGACTCCAAGGGCCGGATCACCGATCGGGGCTTCGAGGTGGAAATCCGGATTCCCTTCAAGAGTCTGCGTTATCCGGGAAGCAACCCTCAGAGCTGGGGCTTCAACGTCACCCGGGTGGTACAGCGCACCGGCTATACCAACACCTGGACCGACGTGCGCCGGGCCAACGCCAGCTTTCTGGGACAGGAAGGCGCGCTGGGCGGACTCCACGACATGCACCACGGGGTGACCATGGAGGCGCAGCCCTTCGTGACCGCCACCGCTGCGGGAAGTCGCGATGGAGTGAGCGGCGACTTCGTGCGGGAAGACCTCAACCCCGACGCCGGCCTCAACCTGCGGCTCGGGTTCAGCAGCTATGCGCTCGATGCCACCATGAACCCCGATTTCAGCCAGGTGGAGAGTGACGAGGGTCAGGTCACGGTCAACGAGCGGTTTGCGCTCTTCTTCCCGGAGAAGCGGCCCTTCTTCCTGGAAGGCATCGAGCTGTTCGGGTCTCCGCAGACGCTGGTCTACACCCGGCGGATCGTGAACCCGAAGGCGGGCGCCAAATTCACCGGCAAGTTCGGCCAGCTGGGCGTGGCCCACCTTACCGCCGTAGATCAAACCGACGCGTCCGATGCCTGGTTCAATATCACTCGGCTGCGCCGCGACTTCGGGCGCAATTCCATTGCCGGCGTAACCTTCACCAACCGGGATCAGACCGACAACCACAATCGGGTGCTTGCCGGCGACTTCCGCTATGTCTGGGGACTCTACTACACCCAGTTTCAGTATGGCCGTTCCTGGACCAGCACCAAAGACTCCTCGGTGGACGCTCCCATCTGGCAAGCTGAATTCGACCGAACCGGGCGGTCCTGGGGCTTCAACTATCTGCTGAACGGGCAGGGCGAAGGGTTCGACGCCCAGGCCGGCTTCGTCAACCGGCTCCGGAGCAATGTGGTCACCGGCCACGCCTTCAACCGCTTCACCTGGTACGGCGCTCCGCGCGAGCTGCTGGAGAATCTCACCGTGTTCTTCGGACCGGAGCGGATCTGGGCGTACGACCAGTTCGGCTTCGAGCCTGCCATCGAGGGGCGGGAGCAGGTCGACGCCACCTTCCGGCTTCGAGGGGGCTGGGAGCTGAACGGTCACGGAGAACGCAATTTCGTCGACTTCCAGGATTCGAGCTTTGCCGATTACACCATCGGCGCCCCCGGTGGCCCGGCGTATTTCCCGGAGGACTTCTCCGGGTTCACCGGCCAGGTCAAGGTGACCACCCCCACCTGGCGGAAGCTCGGAGCGGAGCTCACATACGGTAGTGGGCATAGTGCCATCTTCGAGGAGGGCACTACCGGCACCGGCTGGCAGTTCCGGGGAACGCTCGAGCTCCGTCCCACCACCACCATCCGGGTGGCCGCTCTGGCGACGGTCCTGCGGCTCTATCGGCTGGACGGGAGTGAGTTCGCCCGCTCGACCATCCCCCGGCTCAAGGTCGAGTACCAGCCGAACCGGGCACTCTTCTTTCGTGCCATCGGCGAGTACCGATCGGAGCGGCGGACCACCCTGATCGATCCGGCCACAGGCGACTCCCTGTTCGTCGGCGGTGTGTCCCAGCCGACCACGGAGTTCAATGGCTTCCGGCTCGACCTGCTGGCCTCGTACGAGCCCACACCAGGGACGGTGGCTTTCCTGGGCTACGGCAGCTCGCTCGAGAGCGACGAGGCGTTCAACTGGTCCCGCCTGGAGCGAACGACGGACGGATTCTTTGTGAAGCTGGCGTATCAGATCAGGCGGTAGGCGGCGGGAAAGTGGGGCAGCGGGGCAGCAGGGCAGCGAGATCTGGGGGTAAGCGGGAAGTGTCCTTCTAGGGGCGGCCTTTTCGATGAATCGATATCTGGTGAAGCAGGGGCAAAAGGTCGACCTGGACGAGTTTGATCCGGACGACACCAGTTTGCTGAAACAGGGAAAGAAAGAAGCTGAGGAAGAGCTCCCCGGGATCTTGGACCGGCTGGCGGAGGCGCAGGAGCTGCTGTTCGCCGGCCACCAGCACAAGCTGCTGGTGGTGCTCCAGGGGATGGACACCTCAGGGAAAGACGGCGCTATCCGCCACGTCATGCGGGGCTTCAATCCCCAGGGCACCCGGGTGGTCTCGTTTCGAAAGCCTTCGGAGGAGGAGCTGGAGCACGACTTTCTCTGGCGGGTGCACTCCAAGGTGCCGGCGCGGGGCGAGGCGGTCGTGTTCAACCGCAGCCACTACGAGGACGTGCTGGTGGTCCGGGTGCACAACCTGGTTCCCCCCTCGGAGTGGAAAAAACGGTACGACCAGATCGTCGCCTTCGAGCGGATGCTCTACGAGAACGGCACCACGATTCTGAAGTTCTTCCTGCATATCGGGCCCGACGAACAGCGCGAGCGACTCCAGGCGCGACTCGATGATCCGAAGAAGTGCTGGAAGTTTCAGCACGGCGACCTGGAAGAACGGAAGTTCTGGAAGGACTACATGCGGGCCTACCAGGACGCTCTCAGCAAGACGTCAACCGAGTGGGCTCCGTGGTACATCGTTCCCGCCAACAAGAAGTGGTACCGCAATCATCTGATTGGAACCATCCTGGCCCATCGGCTGAAGGAGCTTGACCTCAAGTATCCCGAGTGCGATGTCTCCGGCGTGGTTGTGAAATGATCCTGCTGCTCATCCCTGGCCTTTCTCCTGGCCTGCGGGCTCCCCGAGCATTCGCCCCGCGATTTCCTTCACGATCTTGGCGGCCACCACCGCCGTAACGCCGCCGAGATCTTGTCTGGGGTTGTACTCGACCACATCGGCGCCAACCAGGGTTCCCCCCAGCTGTTGGATTATCGAAAGCACGTCCCTGACCGACAATCCGCCGGGCTCACGATGGGACACACCGGGAGCAAAGGCCGGATCCAGGGCGTCGAGGTCAATCGACAGATAGACCGCACCATCCACCCTTGGCCGCGCGCCGCCTTCCCAGGACCTCATCTCGATCAGCTCGACTCCATAGCGCTGGGCCTGTCTTCGCTGCGGCGGATTCATGGTTCGGATTCCGACCTGGACCAGACGCTGGGCCAGGCCTTCCTCCATGATCCGGGCGAAGGGACAGGCATGGGAGAACCGGTCTCCCTCAAACTCCTCGTACAGGTCGGGATGGGCATCGAGGTGCAGGATGGTGAGGGCGGGATGGCTTTGGCTCATTGCCCGGAGCACCGGATAGGTAACCGAATGATCTCCACCCAATGCCAGAGGCCGCCACCCGCCAACGAGCAGCTCCGTCACGGCGCTCTCGATCTCCGCCCGCGCCCGAGGGCCGGCCGACAAGAGCACATCTCCGGCGTCGCTCATGGTATCCCCGGCAGCCAGGTCCTGGCCCAGCTCAGCCCAACTGTTCCAATGGGAAGACTCCAGCGCGGCGCGGATGGCTGTGGGCGCCTCGGCCGCGCCGCGGAGAAATGATGAGCTGCTGTCGTAAGGCAGCCCGATCAGCCGGAGACGTGCTGGGGCTGAAGTCACAGGAGGGCGGCGGTGTGCCCGCCGAGCTGGCGG
>DATKJJ010000347.1:0-3676 GCA_035543695.1 Gemmatimonadales bacterium
CCCACTTCCTCCGAGCCACCGCCGGCGCCGGCGCACTGCTGGCCATGCTCGGTCGCCGGGCGCCCGAACTGCGGCACCTTCGCCGCTGGCTCGGCCCCATTATCCAGGAACTCGACGGGCCCCGTCCCTTGGTGGCAGGCTGGTTCGCGGCCAGCTCCGCCGGCTGCCTGTTCTCCTCGCTGGACCAGGAGATGACCTACCGGTATATCGAGGTAGGTCTCGAGTCCTAGACTTTCCACCTTGATCTGTGGATACACATCTCCACAAACCTGTGGACGGAGACGGTAGCACCGTGGGTCAGCAGGGGTTAGGAATCCACAAATTCAGTCCACGTCGATGTTGTAACCCGAATAAAATCAGGCACTTGCGCACTCCGAGCCGATCGGTATTTTAGCCTCACGCGTTTGCATGGACACGCGCTGAGACCCCGAGTCTCGGTGGCGGCCGGCAAGCGGGTCCAGGCGGGATATCAGGGGAGAGTGCCGACGCAACCAAGGGCTCAGGCGCTCGTTGATCCTGGTGATCACCTCGGCTTGGACAGGTGAAGCCAGTCGCGTGCTTCATCCGCCCCGATCTTGCGCCTCGGGGTGCAGTGCGAAAGGTCGGTCCGCGACCCGATCCGACTCGCAGCGCTCGAATGGATGAACCAGGTTGGATGGCCATCCGGCTTGGGGATCGATGCCAAGGCCTCACCTCGCCCTCCCGAGCGGCGAATCAGCCAACTGGTGGCAGGTGGGAGAAGAACGGCGGCAGTGATGCTCCGTCCTTGGTTAGTCCAATCGTGGGACGGCCGTCTAGCCACGACTAGGCGGCCGTTCTCATTTATTACCTTGTCTCCATGGCCCCCCTCCACGTACTGGTGCTTTCCCGGGGTTCCGAGCAACGCGACGCGCTGGTGACCGCGTTGCGTGTGGCCGGCCACCAGGTCGTGTCGGTCCCCGATGCCCCCGCCGCCGCGGAGGCGATGGGCTCCCCCGGGTTCGACGCGCTGGTGCTCGACCTGGGATGGCCCGAGCTGGAGACGGCGCGCCTTCGCGAGGCGCTCGCTCCCACCGATGCTTCTGAGCCGGACAGCCTCGATGCAGCGGAGCGTCGGCACATCGCGCTCACGCTGCGCTACACCGGCGGGAACCGCCGGCGTGCCGCACAGCTGCTGGGCATCTCCCGCTCCACCTTGCTGCACAAGGTGCGGAAGTACGACCTCGACGACGGCTGAGCTCGTGCCACGGGTCTTCAGGGCACCCGCAGGATCCGGAGGCGGCCGAGCCGCGAGATGACCACCGTACGTGTGGCCGAGCCGAGGCTGAGGTTGAAGGTGGCGTTGCTGAGCCCGGTGGTGATACCGAGGGGAGAGAAGGTAAGGTCTCGGGGCGTACCCGTTACCGAGACGCCCTGGTCGGCGGGACCGGGACCGAGCCAGTGTGGCTGGGCCGCCCCACCCAGGGTGATGCGGAGGCTCCGATCCGCCACGGAAAGAATTGCCGGTTGTCCGCTGGCGACAGCCAGGGTTCGGGCGCGGCGATGGGCGGCGGCGAGCGCCTGGGCCGCCTGCTCGATGACAACCTCTTGTTTCAGTGCGGTAAATCGGGGCAGTGCAATCCCCAGCAGCAGGGTTGCTATCACCAAGGTGAGCGCCACTTCCAGCAGCGTGAACCCGGATTTCATGGCCCCACTTTAGCAGTAGTACTGGCTAGACCGGGACCGGTGTGCTGCAAGCCGGCGCATAAAAATCGCGCACTTGCCCTCCGGGAATCCGGGAGACATACTAGCTGCTCTTACCACCTAACTCGGGGACCGCATCCTGTACACGCCCCAGCAGCTGTTCGACGAGGTCGGCTCTTCGGCGGATGTCCTGGCGCACGCGCCGTTTCTCGAGCGTGCGCGAATCGAGCGTGAGCACAGCCGGGACTACCCGGCACGCCTTGCCCTGGGTGCTTACGTCGTCGCCCGCCTGGTCGATCGGCTGCTCTCGGGAGTCGAGGGTGTGGAAGCGCAGGAAGGCTTCGCCTGGCAGCTCGCGGCGGTCCGGCGTCACCTCGCGGATCTCCCCGGCGACGCGCCCGAGAGTGCGCACCTCCGCGGGATTGCCGACGCCGTCCCAGCCGACCCGTCTCCCACGCCGGCCCTGCGGCTCTGCCTCACCGCCTACGCCTACTTCCTGGAGCACGAGGCCCGGCTCGAGGAGGCGCTCGACGTTCTCGGCCTGGCCAGTCGCGCGCACGGTGCGCCGGTGCCGCCGGCCGAGTTCGCGGCGATCGCGCTGTTCGCGGGCCGCCTGAACCGACTGCTGGCCCGTTGGGCGGCGGCCAACACCTGCTACCATCGCGCCGAGGATTCCGCCACCTCGGCCAGCGATCTCGTCACCGCACTGCGGTCGCGACTGGGACGCGCGGCGGTCGCGCGCGGGCAGGGCAACCTGCCCCTGTCGCGCAGCATGGTCCAGGAAGTGGTCGGCCTGGCCGCGCGCTCTTCGCTGCGGGAAGTGGAAGCCATGGGGTGGGCGGATCTCGGGGCCGTGCTCGAACTGCAGGGCAGCGTCGAGGAATCGGTGCAGGCGAAGTACCGCTGCTTCCAGCTCACCGAGGATAGCCTCACCCGGATGCGGGTCCTGGGCGACCTCGGGATCAGCCTGCTGCAGCTGAAGGCCTACGCCAGCGCGCGGCTCGCCTTCGAAATCGTGGCCTCGTCCAACACCAGCTTCATCGTCCGCACCAACGCGGTGCTGGAGCTCATGGATCTGGAGTCGGCCGCGGGGAACCGGATGGCCTTCGAGCGCCGGCGTGGGGAGGCCGAAGCCAGCCGCGAGCGGATGCCGCCCAGCATGGTGGCGGACCTCATGTTCAAGGCCGGCGTCGGCATGTCGCGGTTCGGCCGCTACAAGCGGGCGCGGGAGTTTCTCACCGCGGGGCTCCAACTCTCGGAGGAGCACCGTCTGAACGTCTGGTACTTCAAGCTTGAGCGGGAGTTGAAGGCGCTCGAAGGTCTGGAGGCCTCCGAAGCCCGCCAGCCGGAGTTCGCCACCCCGACGACCGTCGAGTCACCAGTCGTCGAGGAAGTGGCGGTCGGACTGCGCGAGTACGCCCTGACGGCGAGCTAGTTGTTCGAGCCCTGACTCTCGAGGTTGTTGGATCCCTGGGACTCGAGCATCGCCTGCGGGATATCGGACGGCCCGGTAGCATCGGAACGCCCACAGGCGGTCGTCAAGGCCGAAATGACCAGACTGGCCGCGGCAATCAGGCTGAAAGAGCGCCGGGACATGGGAATTCCTCTCAGAGAACGGTTCCGATCAGGGGATACCGTCAATCTGGGACGCGGAGCATTCCCGATTTAGGGCCCTTTTGCGACAAATAGGGACCGTTTTGCGACATTTGCTCCTGGCTGCCGTCCCACCAGAACGTGTTTTCCGACTCCGGACCCTCGACGCCGACCGCTTCCAATGGGTCTCCGCGACAGGTTGGCCCGAAGCCGTGGAGACCATCCGTGCCAAGCCGGTGGACATGGCGGTGGTTGATCCCCACCTGGGTGGAGGGGAGCCACGGCCCCATGGCATCGAGCGTCTTCGGCTTTTCTTCCCCTCGCTCCCGCTCCTGGTCTATACCGATCTCACTCCCGCCAACGCCGGTGTCCTCCTCCAACTGGGGCGCGCGGGCATCCGGCGGGTCGTGGTCTATCGCTT
>DATKJJ010000348.1:0-2445 GCA_035543695.1 Gemmatimonadales bacterium
GGAAAGCCGTCCCCCACCGGTGGCAACGCTGAATTTGACCGTCACCCCCGGCACTGGTCGGCCCGCATCGTCGGTGACCTTGACCGCGATCGGCTCCGACAACTCCCGTCCCGGAGCGCCGGTCTGATTGTTCCCTGACCCGACGTCCATGGAGCTCGGCTGGGGCCGCTCAGGACCGAGATGGCAGAAGGGCCCCTCGCACGGTTCGACACTACCGCCGCTGTCGCAGCTCTGCAGGGCGGTGATCGCTGCCAGTAAGGGCAGGAACCCGAGCAGTCTCGTTCTTAGCCGGTGAAGTCGCAGGGGGTCCCCATCGGGTTACGGGTCATCGCTCGGTCGGGTAATAGAATCTAGTATCTCACCTGTGGAGCGTCTGTCAAGTTTGTGACCGGCATCACCTTAGCACCACTCGACCCAATCTGGCGGTGGATCTCATTCGGTCGCGAAGGTGGCTCGGAACAGTCAAGCGATGGTCAAGCAGCCAAAACGCCCCGGCTACTAGCGCAGCCGGGACGTTGGCCCGAACAGTAACCAGAGACTGCGTCAGACGCTGAGCACGACCTTCTCGCAGTTGTCTTCCTTGTTCAGGAACATGTCAAACCCCTTGGCCGCCTGGTCCAGCGGCAGCCGATGGGTGATGACAAAGCTGGGATCGATCTGTCCATTCTGAATCCGGTCGAGCAACGGCCGCAGGTACCGGTGGACATGACACTGGCCGCTCCGGATGGTAAGCGACCGGTTCATCACGGCCCCCATGGGAAACTTGTCGATGAACCCGCCATACACCCCGATCACTGAGACCACCCCACCGTTCCGGCAGGCCAGAATGGCTTCCCGTAACGCTATGGGACGATCGGTCTCCATCATGGTGGCCTGCTTCACCCGGTCATAGGCGTAGGTGATCCCATGGCCGTGCGCTTCCATGCCCACGGCGTCGATGCACTTATCGGGACCCCGACCACCGGTCAGTTCCAGTAGCGCGTCCTGGACGTGCAGCTCCTCGTAGTTGATGGTATCGGAGGCGCCCGCCCGTTGCTTGGCCATGTCCAGCCGGTACTTGAACCGGTCGATTGCGATGACCCGTTCCGCCCCCAGCAGGTAGGCACTGGCGATCGCAAACTGCCCTACGGGGCCTGCACCCCAAACCGCTACCACGTCTCCCCCTTGGATATCGCACATCTCCGCTCCCATGTACCCGGTGGGGAAGATGTCCGACAGGAACAGCACCTGGTCGTCGGTCAGATCTTCGGGGACTTTCAGGGGTCCGACGTCCGCGAAAGGCACTCGGGCATACTCGGCCTGGCCGCCGGCGAATCCGCCGAGCATGTGGGAGTAGCCAAAGATTCCGCAGGGCGAGTGCCCCAGCAGCTTCTCCGCGATCCAGGCGTTGGGATTGGAGTTTTCGCAGAGCGAGAACATCTGCGCATCACACGCGGCGCAGGCTCCGCACGCGATCGGAAACGGAACCACTACCCGGTCGCCAACCTTCAGGTTGCGCACCGAGGAGCCAACCTCCACCACTTCGCCCATGAACTCATGGCCCAGCACATCGCCCCGTTCCATGGTAGGAACGAAACCGTTGTAGAGGTGGAGATCCGATCCGCAGATGGCGGTCGACGTGATCCGAATAATGGCATCGTGAGAGTTGAGGATCTTTGGATCCGGCACCTCTTGGACTTGCACCTTCCGCTTTCCCATCCAGCAGTTTGCCTTCATGATCTATGTCTCTCTTTCCGAGCCGTCCGGCTCAGTCAGCGTTGAACCGCGTGCTCGCGAGGTGTCCCCAGAAGCTCAACATCCTCCAGGCTCTTCGGCGGCTGCGCCGGATGCATGCCCGAATGGATGCTGGAATCCGAGTGGACGATCTCTCCCGTCTCCATGACCTGCTTGAAGCGGCGCAAATCGCCCTTGACCTGCTGCTCCGGCTCCTCGCCGAAAAGCTTGGCAATCAGCGATCCCAGCTTTCCTCCTGGCGGCTGGTAGCGAAGCTCGACATGGATTTCGGTGCCCCGGTTACCGGGCGCATCCTTGAAGCGGACCGTCCCGGAGTTGGGGATAGAGGCGTCAGGCAGAGAGCGCCAGGCGATCAGCTCGTTGGGGCGGTCTTCGATGGTCTCCGCCTCCCACTCGACGGTCGTGCCCACCGGAGCCTTGGCCTTCCAGCGGGACCGGTTGTTGTCCAGCACCTCCACCGATTCGAGGTGAGCCATGAAGCGCGGAAGGTTCTCGAAGTGGTGCCAGAATCCGTAGACTTCGTTCCGCGGCCGCTTGATGGTCAGGGATTGAGTGACGTGAACCCCGCTGGACCGCTGGCGGTTCTGCTGGACCATCCTGGATCCATTGGTCCGGTGCTCACTTCCGCTTCCTTCGGGGCGGCTCAACTGCCGGCCGGTGAAGAAGTCGACGGCGGTGACACCGGCAACAGCCGCGGTGGCTGCGGCAACC
>DATKJJ010000349.1:0-3198 GCA_035543695.1 Gemmatimonadales bacterium
GGAGCCGGGAGCTGTTTCTCGAGGGCCAGCGCCTGGGCGACATCATCCGGTACGGGCTGCCCCTCTTTCCAGCCCCGGGTACGCCCTTCGCGGTGGGTGCGGGAACGTCGGGTGAGTATGGGACTCAGGTCTGCTTCCCGCTTCCGACGGTGGAGCGGAACAACAACCCGAATATCCCGGATTGAACGACGGAACGACGGAACGTGGCGAATGACCTCCCTCGCAGAACGACGGCAGCGCTTTCGCGAGCTGCACCAATCCGGCTGCTTCGTGATCCCCAACCCATGGGATATCGGCAGCGCCAGGATCCTCGCCCGGCTCGGCTTCCCCGCCCTCGCCACCACCAGCTCCGGCTTCGCCTGGTCGCAGGGACGGCGGGACAATCACATCACGCTGGACCAGGCCCTCGCCCACATGCAGGAGATCTCCTCGGCGGTGGATCTTCCGATCAACGCCGACTTCGAGGGTGGCTTCGCGGTCGAGCCCGAAGGCGTCGCGCTCAATGTTTCCGCGGCGACCGAGACTGGTGTCTCGGGACTCTCGATCGAAGACTCCACCGGTAATTCGGATAAGCCGCTGTTCGACTTCGAGCTGGCGGTTGAGCGGATCCGCGCCGCGCGCCGTGCCATTGACCAGAGTGGCAGCGGGATCCTGCTGGTGGGCCGGTCGGAGGGATTCATCGTGGGGCGGCCGGATCTCCGGGAGACGATTCGGCGGCTCACGGCGTACGCGGAGGCCGGAGCGGACTGTCTCTATCCGCCGGGGATCCGGAGCCGAGAGGAGATCTCGGCAGTGGTGAAGGCGGTGTCGCCCAAGCCGGTGAACGTGCTGGTCGGAAGCGACTTCACCACGGTACAGCAGCTGGCTGAACTGGGAGTGCGGCGGATCAGCGTGGGCGGTGCGCTCGCGCGGGCGGCGTGGGGCGGGTTCCTCCAAGCGGCAAAGGAAATCGCCAGCGAGGGGAAGTTCACCGGGCTGGCGAAGGCGGCGCCGTGGGATGAGGTGGAAGGATTGTTTGAGGGGCCATAACTACTAGAGCACGCAAGCTTCCCAGGCCTTTCCGCGTAAGAGAAGCTATGGCTCCCTCGCTTCGCTCGGGATGACAATCCCACTAACTCTCCAGACCGAGATCGCTCCCCCGCGGTAGGGCTGGTGAAAGACGGCGCCGACGGTGTCACTCGGCGACCGAGTGGAACGAATCAGAAGACCGGTGGGGTGATCCCGAGACCATTGGGGAACCTGCGCCCAACTCAGCTGGGCAATCGGGCGCTCCAGCCGCCCCAGGAAGTGAAACGTACCGGAATACTGCCCTTTGAATGCGATCGGCCGGCCGGAGGCCTCGGCCTGATGGAGATAGCTCGACACCGGCCGAAGATCGGAGCGGTCGAGGTATCCCTTACCGGCAGTCTCCACCAGAATCACCAGCAGCGGACTCACCAGACTCAGCGCGATCACTGTCTGTCGCCGGTCTGACGGCATCGCCTTCGCCGCGAGCAGCGCGACACCCGGCAACAGTGGAAACAGGTAGTGCGGCTGCTTTCCGCTGATCAGCGACAGCATGACAAATCCGGGAACCACCCAGGCCAGCGCGAACCGAAGAACGACGCTTTCCCGCGCGCGAACCGCACCTGCCACCGAGCGCCACCAGGGAGTCCAGAGGCTCCAGGGCAGGAGGGCAAGAGGAAACGCAGGGATGTACCACCACACTGGATGGCGATGGGCGAACGACTTGGTGATCCGGCCCGCCGTCTGGCCCCACAGTATGGCGTCGCGATAGGCTCCGCCCTGGTTGGCCGAGGCGGTGAGAGCCCAGGCGAGACCTAGGGCAGCGCCAAGCGCGAGCGCCGCTGCCAGTCCGAGATACCAACTACTCCAGCGACGCGCTGAGGCATTCCGAGTCCACCACGGCGCCAGCACCGCCGCGGGAAGCACGTGGATCAGGACTATCGGTCCCTTCGCCAAAAGCCCTAAACCCAGGCCTGCAGCATAGGCGATCCATCCATATACGGCCCTTCCCCGCCAGACCTCCACCAAGCCGAGCAGCGCCAGCAGCACGCAGGCGGTGAGCAAGGTGTCGAACAGCACCAGCGTCGAGTACGTCACCCAGAGCAGCCCGCTCAGGAACGGGAGCGTTCGATCCGCGGCGTCGGGCAGTTCCGGCTCGAGCTTGCGCGCTAGTCTCACCAGCATCAGCGCGCTGACCACAGCAAAAATTGGTTGCAACAGGCGAGGCCACCATTGATTCACTCCGAAGAGGCGCCAGCCGAGCAGCATCCCCCAGAAGAGCAGCGGCGGCTTGTCGGGATAGGGATTGCCGTTGAGGTAGGGGACCAGCCAGTCGTGGCGAAGCCACATCTCCCACGCCACCGACAGGTAGCGGGTTTCGTCGATCGCGAGTAGCGGGCGCAGCGCGAGAGCCAGAGCAACGGCCAGGCCCCAGAGAATCAACCAGCTCCAACCGCTGAGGAATTTCGGTAGCCGATCAAGCCTCGGCACGACGGGGCCGGTGGATCAGCTGCAGGTTGCGCAGATACACCAGGAAGCCGCTGAGCTGGCCCACGAAGAACACCGGGTCATGCCGGTGAACGGCATAGAACAGAAGCAGGAACGAGCCGCCGAGGCTGAAGTACCAGAATTCGACCGGCACCACGCTCGTGCCGACCCGCTCGCTGCGCCACCACTGGAACAGGAAGCGCATGGCGAACAGGGCCTGGCCGAGGAAGCCGAGCGCGAGCCAGAGCTGGTCATGTGTCATCGGAATTCTCCGCGATTGCCGGCCGAATCTGCCGGCGCATAAGCCACCACACCCCGGGCAGGTCGAGCAGGCCAACCCAGAGCCGGTCGAGCACTCCGTAATGGGAGCGGCCGGAGCCACGAGGCCGGTGATTGACCGGAACCGAGGCGACCCCCCATCCGCTTCTGAGAAACAGGGCTGGAAGATAGCGATGCATGTGATCGAAGTGCGGCACCGACATGAAAGCGGACCGCTCGAACAGCTTGAGGCCGCAGCCGGTGTCAGGAGTCCCGTCTCCCAGCACCCGGCTCCGAATGGCGTTCGCGATCCGGCCCGCCAGCCGCTTGTCCCAGCGGTCTCGGCGTTGGCGGCGGTTGCCGATGATGAGGCGGACGGGTGGGCGGGCGGCGGGGGAGGAGGCCCGCACCATCTCCCACATGAGGAGGATGTCGGCGGGATCGTTC
>DATKJJ010000350.1:0-3370 GCA_035543695.1 Gemmatimonadales bacterium
AAGCGAGACGATGACGGGTACGTCGCCGATCCCGGCAAACGGAAGCAAGGCACCGGTAGGGAGGGAGAAGAAGACATGGACCGCATCGTACCGGTGAGTGCGGAGCAGGCGGCGCACCACCGGAAGTGCGTTCACCAGATAGCTCGCCGCCCCCAGCATCCCGGCCTGATGCACGCCGATCCGGCTGCTCCGCACCCGGAAGAGGCGCAGCCCGCCCAGCTCCTGCAGGTGGTGATCCCGCGAAGTGCTCCGCCGCTCGGCGCGGTCGTTCGCGGAGGCAGTCACCACATCGACCGCGACACCCCGATCGGCCAGGTCGTGGGCCAGCGCGGCGGTCGCCACGCCGGCTCCGCCGCCCAGCGGTGGATACTCGTAATTCAGGATCAGGATGCGCATCTCGAGCTGCTCCAGGGGAGAGAGTCGAGCGGTACCTGCCCCAGCCGCTTGCGGCGGCGGGCTACCAGTCAGTGTGTCGGGAATGCGAAGAAGTGCGCGGCGTCCGGGGGGGCAAGAGGCAAGCCAGCCTCAGATCCTATGTGCTGACTGCTGCAGGATTTGTCTCGATTAACCCAAGCTGTTGATGGACGAACTGTTTGGCGGGTCTTTCAGTGGTGGTTGGGCGCGTCTGGCGTGTGGCCCCGCTCCCCGGGCTGTAGCGACCCGGCTACAAGGAACTAGTGGCACCAGTCACATTTGGAACAGGTAGCTCAGCTTGAGGAAAAATCCATCTTCTGCGCGCTGGAGCGTGGATTGGCCCATCTCCGTGGGATCTCTGAGCGTGCTCCCGTAACCAGCAAAGAGCACCGTTCCCGGGGTGGGCTGATAGGAGAACAGAAAATCCCCCCGGAACGAGCGGTGGCCAAAAGGCTGGGTGCGGGTGTACAGGTTGGTTGCTGGGTCGAGCACCAGAATGGGGGCGTTGGTTCGAGACTCATCCCGCAAGGAGTCGCGCCGCTCGGTGGTGTATTCCCCCACTAGTCGTAGAAAGATCGGCCGGGAGAGCTGGTATTCGATCTTGATCCGCGGACTTCTCCAGATGCTCACCGTGCTGCCGTCACTCCGACGGCCCACGAACTGGAGGTGGTACTCTCCATTCACCCGGAGCTTGTCGGTAGGCCGCCAGTCCAGGACCAGATCGAGCCAGGTGATGTCGGCGCTGGCCCATTCGTAGAAGTTTTCGTCGTGCCCCCAGAGAAAGAAAATGTTCCCCGAGAAATGGGAGAACTCCGGCGAGTCGAGTGAAAGCACGTAATCCAGGTTGGGGATGGTGGGTTGGCCGGTGAACGGAATCGTGTCCAGCCCGCCGGCCCCAGCGGGCACCTCGAGAGCGTAGTCGGAGTAGAGGTCAGCCGGGTACCCGAACGACTCCGTGAGCACCGAGGCCCCAAACTGCCAGCCTCCGCCGAAGCGGGTGTTGGTATTGAAGTGCAGCTTCTTGTCCTGAATCCCTTCGCCGTTCACAAACTTCTGGTATTCCCAGGTTCCGTCCAGCGCCACGTCCCCGGTAAAGCTTTCGAACCATCCCCCCTGTTTTCCGTAGGCCGTGATGCTGTGGTCCAGATTGGCGTGCACGATGCCGGCGCGCTGAATGAATCCGCTGGCCGCGCGGAAATCATCGGCCACGCCGGAGAAGGTGTAGCGCGCTCCGAAGGTGCGGCCGTTTCGGGCCAGCCGGGAGGACCAGAGGGGACCGGTTTCGGTCACGCCCCCAACCCGGGTGCGGCTCCCCGCCACCTGGAGCTGGGCGCTGTAGATCTCGCCCATGACCAATCGGGTATCGACCCCGGCCACCCGGTTGTAGTCCCGACCCACCACCTTATCGGTGTACACCACTCCGAGCCGGGACTGGGAGCCGACATCGCGCTGAATCCGGAGCAGGTTGTACAGCGGATGATCGTCACCTGAGGGGGAAACGGCAGGATCGTCCAGCGCAGAAAGCAGAGCCAGGTCGGTCCCGAACGCCTTTCCGGTGAGCTTGGCGGCCACGACCGGCTGCACGATCCGCCGGGTGTAGATCAGGTTGCTGGGCGTGGCAAACTGCTCGATGGCCTCCAGGAAGAACGGTCGCTTCTCCTGAAAGAAGAGCTCGTTGCGCGGGTCGAACACGAACTGCTGGGCATCGGATTCGATCTGGGAGAAATCCGGATTGGCGGTCCCGTTGAGCGTCAGGTTGTTGGTAACGCCCCAGCGGACGGTGCCGCCCAGCTCCGGGCTCCCGCCGGTATAGTTCCACCCGTCGGTCCCATCGGCTCCGGTGGTTCTGGAGGTCAGAGATGGCGTGAAGTCGAGCACCACCCCGCGGCGCAGGTCGGTAAGACCTACCAGCTTGCCTGACTGCCGGAGGAAGGAGGCGCTGGCCCGCTTGGCCGGCGTCCAGCTGTCCTCCCGCCCCGAGTGCTGGACCAGCCGCACAACATTGATGCCCCAGACCTGCTCCTGTTTGGGTTGGAAGCGGATGCTCTTGAAGGGAATCCGGATCTCAATCTCGTATCCGTACTCGGTAACCCGGCCCTTGGATTCGAACACATAGTCGGGGCTGAGATCGGCCTGTTCCCGCTTTACCACGGCACTGTTGAAGCCGTTTCCGCTGACTGACCCGGTCTCCACCAGCGCGCCGTCGGACTGAACCCCGAGGGGGTTCACCGCAAAGACCAGCGCCTGGCGGCTATCGTTGAAGGTGCTGAGCAGGATCTGGATGTAGTCGTCCGCCGCGATCTTATCCCGATCCGCCAGGGTGGCGTGCACCGGTCCATGCGCCTCGAAGGCGCGCACGCCGAAATGGATCGCGGTGGGAGAGTACCAGACGAGCACCTGGGTGGTGTCCGCGGCCGGGATTCCATCGGTCGGAGAGAACTGGGAGAAGCCGGTCAGCACCGCCGATTCGCCCCACACGGCCTCCGCCAGCTTGCCGTCGACCGACAGGTCGGCCTCCAGCCGGGGAACCCGTACCTCCACCTGCCCCGCCCGGCCGCTGTACACGGCAGGCGGGTCCGGAATTTTCCATGTGGTGAGGAGGGCTAGCGCCAGCAGCATGGTTAGTACCCGTTACGGCAACGGCACGCCCGCGGTTTCGAACCGCGCCCTCTTCCATGATACAGTTGGCATAGCTTCTGGCCCATACCGGGCTTATCTCAACATCCCGGAAGCAGTGGTCTCGTCGACCGTAGCGGCAAAGACCAGTGCCCCCATCAGCCCGAACCCAGATGCGATCATGAAGGGAAATGTCGGCGAGTACCGCCAGAGCAGGGCGCCCAGCAATGCGGCGGGGGTGATGCTGAGGGATCGGACCAGGTAGTAGAGGCCGACCGACCTGGCCCGCAGATCGGCTCGGGCCAGATCGACAATCAGCGCCTTGCGCGCCGGCTCACCG
>DATKJJ010000351.1:0-6814 GCA_035543695.1 Gemmatimonadales bacterium
GGTCGCGGCGCCCTCGTGGACCTCACCGATCTTGTAGTTCTTGCCGGTGTAGTAGAGGATCCGCTCGGTCGTAGTCGTCTTGCCGGCATCGATATGGGCCATGATGCCGATATTCCGGTAGCGATCGAGGGATGTCTGTCGAGCCATGTGGTTCGTCTCTAGTCAACGAAAAAGCGGGGCGACCGACCGGGACCATTCCCGGGGTATCGCTCCGCGCACATCCGGGCTTTCGCCTCTGGATGAGGACCCACTGGGGTCCCACGCGTTGTCATTGGAGGATCAGAGGTGGCCGAGTCCAATCCGGGTCACGTGATCCGATGTTGCCGGCGTAAAAAGCGCCAAGCCCGAGGAAAATAGTGACTTGCGGTGCACTGTCAACCCTAAACACGGAGGGCGCCTCTTCCGAAGCGCCCCGTGGCAACCACCCTACCATTGCCTCTACCGCCCTACCACCTGTAGTGCGCGAAGGCCCGGTTCGCCTCGGCCATCCGGTGGGTGTCTTCCTTCTTCTTGATGGTGTTCCCCTCACCCTTGGAGGCCAGGATCAGCTCCGCCGCCAGCCGCTCCGACATGGTCTTTTCCGTGCGGGCCCGGGAGAACGAGATGATCCAGCGCATGGCCAGCGCCGTCCGCCGGTCAGGCCGAACTTCGACCGGTACCTGGAGTGAGGCACCGCCCACCCGGCGGCTCTTCACCTCGAGCGTCGGCTTGGCGTTGTTGACCGCCTGCTTGAAGACGGAGACGCCCGGCTGGCCGGTGCGCTCTTCGATCAGATCCATGGCCGAGTAGAAAATCCCTTCAGCCACGCTCTTCTTGCCTTCGAACATCAGATTGTTGACGAACTTCGAGACCGTCTGGCTGTCATACCGCGGATCGGGCGGGACCGGCCGCTTAACCGACTTGTTCCGGCGACTCACTTACTTGCCTCCCTTGCCGCCGGCGGCTCCGCCGGCCTTGGGCCGCTTGGCCCCATACTTGGACCGGCTCTGCCGCCGGTCGTTCACACCGGCCGAGTCCAGCGTGCCGCGGACAATATGGTAGCGGACACCGGGAAGATCCTTTACCCGGCCACCACGGATCAGAACGATGGAGTGCTCCTGCAGGTTATGCCCTTCGCCCGGGATGTACGCCGTGACCTCGAAGCCATTGGTCAGCCGAACACGCGCGACCTTTCGCAGCGCCGAGTTGGGCTTCTTGGGGGTGGTGGTATAGACCCGGGTACACACCCCTCGCTTCTGCGGGTTCGACCGGAGGGCCGGTGCCTTGTCTTTGGCTTCTACATCTTTCCGGCCGCGCCGGATAAGCTGATTGATAGTCGGCATAACCTTGGAGCTGGGGAATTCGCCAAGTCCCGTTCCGGGACAGACCGACAAAAGTAGTGGTGCGAGACAGTTAGGTCAAGAATTCTCACTGAAGCTCTGGGACGGGCGAGAGATCCTGCGCTTCTCAGGATGATCGCGGCCCCGCTGCCCCTCGGCCCAGCCGCCCCGCTGTTTTTTGCACTCGCGGCTGGCTTTTTGAAAGGTAGAGCCCGCCCAACCCCGCTCAAATCCTCCCTTTACAGTCACTTCCCAGTACGGCCTCCAACTTGCCCCTCGGCTCCTCGAGTCGTGTCCCTCCGCGGGACTTCCCCTTTGATCCAGTGTTCGGAGTTGCCGTGTCCCACTCAGCTCGATGGTTCCTCGGCGCAGTGCTGGCCGGGTGCGGCGCCATCAGCGCCCACGCTCAGACGCCCGGTGCCCCCAGCCCCGCGCGCTCTGTGGTCGTGGCGGACACTAGCTTCGTGGTCAGCTCCGCCCACGACGACGTCACGGTTCCGGAGCGCGACCGCAAGGATGTTCCCTGGCGATCCTTTTCCGACGTCACCAAGGGTGCCCGGGTCCAGAACGGACTCTTCACGCTCTATATCAAGCGCGAGAGCAACTACCTCTCGCTCGCCCCAACCCAGCTCGATCGCGACTACCTCCTGGTCACTCAGCTCTCCCAGGGTATCGGCGAGCTTGGACTCGACGGCGGCAGCTCGGTTCGTTCCGACCTGATCCGCTTTCACCGCGCGGGCGACCGGATCGAGCTCTGGGTGGTGAACCCGCACTTTGCCGCGCAGCCCGGGACACCGATGGCGCGGGCGGTGGCCTACTCCTTCGGCCATTCGGTGGCCCAGTCGTTCACCATCGCCACCATGCGGGACAACGGCGAGATCCTGATCGACCTTTCGCCCTTTCTCCTCTCGGATTGGGCCGACCTCAGCTCCTTTTTCCAGGGCGTCGCCAACCAACGCAAGCTGACCGGCAGCATCTACCTCGATCGGGATCGGTCCAGCCTGGAGCGCCTTCAGCTATTCCCCGGGAACCTCGAGGCCGAAGTCCGGCTGACATACCAATCGAATAGGAACCTGGGCATCGAGGCGTTGGCTGACTACCGCTGGATTCCGGTGGGCGTTCACTACTCCCTGCTCGAGCTGCCCGGCACCCCTATGCGGACTCGCTATGCCGACGAGCGGGTGGGGTACTTCATCTCGGCCATCAAGGATTTCTCTCGCGACACGGCAGAAAGCTTCTTCGTTCGCTTCGTGAACCGCTGGCGCCTGGAGAAGCGCAACCCGAACGCGGCACTCAGCGAGCCGGTGCAGCCGATCGTGTATTACATCGACCGCACCGTACCGACCGAGTGGAGGCCCTGGGTCCGGGCAGGAATTCTGGAGTGGAACCGCGCCTTCGAGGAGGCCGGCTTCCGCAACGCCATCCGGGTACTGGATGCCCCTGACGACACCCTCTGGAGCGCTGAAGACGCGCGGTACTCCACGGTTCGCTGGACCGCCACCAACCGAAGCGTCTACGCGGTGGGACCTACCAACGTGGACCCCCGGACTGGCGAGATCCTGAATGCGGACGTGCTGGTCTCCGCAGCGTGGATCCAAACCTGGCGGGGTGAATCGGGCGAGTACGTCGCCCCTGAGTCGGCGATTCGGTCGGTCTTTGTGGAGGACTCCGCGGCCAGCGGTCCCAATGGCGAGAGCCGGCTCTGCAGTCTGGGCGAAGGTCTTCGTCGCGAAGGCACGCTGACCCGTGCCGTGCTGGCGGGCCGCGATGAACGGGCCGCCCGGCTCTATATCGGGCAGGCGCTGAAGGCGTTGATCATGCACGAGGTGGGACACACGCTCGGCCTTCGCCACAACTTCCGGGGATCTGCCGGCGTTACCCAGACTCAACTCTCCGATCGCTCGTACACCCAGTCCCATGGCGTGGGTGTGTCGGTGATGGACTACAGCCCGGCCGCGCTCTCCCTGGATCCGCACAAGCAGGGCGACTACTACGCGCCGACGATTGGCTCCTACGACCGCTGGGCGATCCGCTATGGCTACACCCCGCTGGGCGGTCACCCCTCGGCGCCGGTGGCGAAGGGATCCGAGGCCATCGCTCCCGACTGGGCGCCCGAGGCGGAGCTGCCGGCGCTGCGCTCGATTGCGGCCGAAGCGGCAGACCCCGCTCACCTGTATGGCACTGACGAGGACGCCGGCTTTGCAGGGCTGGGGCTCGACCCCACCGTTTCCCGCTACGATCAGACCAACGATCCGCTGAGCTGGGCGCGTCAGCGTGTCGCCCTGATCAACAGTCTCTTCGACTCACTTCCCGCTCGGATGGTGGCGCCAGGTCAGGGCTACCCCAGGCTGCGGGCAGCCTTCACCGATCTGCTGAACGACCGGTGGTACGCCACCCTCGTCACCACCAAGTATCTGGGCGGGGCCACGACCGCGCGCGACCACCGGGGCGACCCGGACGCCCGCCCCGCATTCGTCACGGTGCCCGCCGCGGTTCAGCGCCGGGCACTGGCGTTCATTGCCGAGGCCGGATTCGGCGAGCGGGCCTATCAGTTCAGTCCCGACCTCCTCAGCCACCTCGGTCCCGACCGCTGGCGGCACTGGGGATCCTCTCCCGGGGCCGATGGACGGATCGACTTCCCGCTGCACAACTGGGCCACGACCCAGCAGAGTGCGCTGCTGAACCAGCTGCTCGACCCTGCGGTCCTGTCCCGGGTTCGCGACGCGGAGCTGCGGGTCACGGGCCCCGATTCGACCGTCACCATCCCCGAGCTGTTTGCCACCCTGACGGCCGCCATCTGGGCCGAGGTCGGATTTCCCACCTCCGACGGCAAGCCGCCGGTGGCGCGGAACATCACGTCGGTGCGGCGTGATCTGCAGCGGCTGTACCTGAATGACATGATCCGGATGATCGTGAACCCTCTGCCCGACACGCCGGAAGACGCTCGAACACTCGCCCGCGTGACGCTGACCGATCTCGCCACTCAGCTGGATCGGGCCCGGCGCAGCGAGCTGGACTCCTATACCCGGGCGCACCTGATGGATTCGCGGGAGCGGATCACCCAGGCGCTCCACGCGCAAATGTTCCAGAACGCAGGAATGACAAGGTAACCATCATGCTGATGCCCTCTTCCGATCCATCCCCGATGGTGCAGACCGCCGTGTACATGGCGGGCATATTCCTCGGGTACGTCCTGCTCGTACAACCCGACGAGTGGCAGCGCGCGTGGGAGACTATCCGCAATGCCTGGAGTCGGCCCTCCGAAGACTGACGCCGTTATGTTCCCCCACAATGAGAACACGGCAGCAAGGCCCGGCGCTCCAGGTCCGGGGACTCCGCAAGGCCTATCAGGATGTCGTGGCGGTGGACGGCCTCGACCTGGAGATCCAGGCAGGCGAGTGCTTTGGCCTGCTTGGCCCCAACGGCGCGGGCAAAACCACCACGATCGAGATTTGCGAGGGGCTCAACACCCCGGATAGCGGCGAGGTGCTGGTCCTGGGCCGTCACTGGGGCGAGGATGACCGGACCCTCCGCGAGTTGCTTGGCATTTCCCTGCAGGAAACCCAATTCTCCGAAAAGCTCACGGTAGAAGAGACGGTGCGGCTGTTCCGCAGCTTCTATCGCGAGGGTGCCTCCCCTGCAAACGTGATCGCCATGGTTCAGCTGCAGGAGAAGACCCATTCCCGCGTGGGCCAGCTTTCCGGCGGCCAGAAGCAACGGCTGGCCCTGGCCTGCGCCCTGGTGGGAAACCCCGAGCTGCTCTTCCTGGACGAACCGACCACCGGGCTCGACCCCCAGTCTCGACGGCAGCTCTGGGAGCTGATCGAGATCTTCAAATCGGACGGCCGGTCGATTCTGCTGACCACCCATTACATGGACGAGGCCGAGCGACTCTGCGACCGGGTGGCGATCGTGGATCATGGACGCACCATCGCCCTGGGTACGCCCCGGGAGCTGATCGCCGGGCTCCGGGCGGAGCATGTGCTCGAATTTGCCATTGCTGGGGCGCCCGCCATCGACGCTCGGGCACTGCGGAGCCTGGAAGGCGTCTGCGAGGCCGACCGGCGGGACGGGACCTACCGGCTCCAGGTGGATGAACTGCATCGGGCCATGCCCGCGCTGCTGCAGGAGCTTCGACGGCAGGGTGCCCAGCTGTCCGAGCTGAGAACCCATTCGGCTACGCTGGAGGATGTGTTCGTCTCGCTCACCGGAAGGAACCTGCGCGATGAGTGAGGCGCGCCGCTGGTCCGACCGTCCTCTGGTGCAGCTGACCCGCGTTCGGTATCGCGAGTTCTTCCGGGAGCCCGAGGCCGTCTTCTGGGTATTTGTGTTCCCGATACTCCTCGCCGCGGGACTGGGCATTGCCTTCCGCAACCGGTCGCCGGAACGGACCGTCATCGGTGTGGTTGCCACTCCGGGCGACACCGCGCTCCTGGCTGCTTTCCGCTCTGGTCGTGAGCTACAGGCCTCATCGATGACCGACTCCGCCGCGGCCCAGGCGCTCCGAACCGGCGATGTTGTCCTCGTGGTGTCCCGGACGCCAGCGGGCGGGATCGAGTATCGCTACGACCAGACCCGGCCGGAAAGTCGAACCGCGAGATTGCTGGCCGATGACGCCCTGCAACGCGCCGAAGGGCGACAAGACCCGGTTCCCGTCCGCGACCGCCTGGTCGAGGAGCGGGGAGCCCGGTACATCGACTTCCTGATCCCCGGCCTTCTCGGGATGAACCTGATGGGAAGCGGCATCTGGGGGCTGGGGTTTGCGATCGTGGACGCCCGCAAGAAACGCCTGCTTAAGCGGCTGATCGCCACCCCCATGTCGCGCTGGCAGTATCTCGCCTCCTTCGCCTTGTCCCGCCTCACTCTGCTTTTCCTGGAGGTCGGGCTGCTGCTCGGGTTTGCCGTGCTGGTATTCGGCGTCCCCATGCGCGGCTCCCTTCCGCTCCTGCTCTTGATCTGCCTGCTGTCCTCGCTCTGCTTCGCATCGCTCGGGCTGCTGATCGCATCCCGGGCCCAAACCATCGAGGGCGCATCGGGTCTCATGAACCTGGCGATGCTTCCCATGTGGATCTTCTCCGGAGTCTTCTTCTCATCTTCCCGCTTTCCGGAGCCGATCCAGCCCTTCATTCAGGCGCTGCCGCTCACCGCGGTGATCGATGCCCTGCGGGGGAATGTGCTTCGCGGCGCCGGTCTTGGCGTAGTCGCGCCCGAGCTCGCCATTATCCTCGGGTGGATGGTGGTGAGCTTCGGGCTGGCGGTAAAGCTTTTCCGCTGGCGGTAGGACCGATCTAGGCCGGCATTGACGCGGCCGCGATCCGGCTTGCATCTTCTCGTACTACTTGTCCAACCGAAGGAGAATGCCATGAAAACAGCGCTCCGTTCACTCGCTGCTTCTACCGCGATAGTCGTGACCGGCGTTCAGCTCGCTGCTGCCCAGGGCCAGGCAGATGCTCGCTGCGCACGATCGCCTTCAGCGAGTCGAACTGATCGATCCA
>DATKJJ010000352.1:0-7334 GCA_035543695.1 Gemmatimonadales bacterium
GGGCAGCCTCAAGGTCGGGATATTCGAACCGATACCCGCTCCGAAGCAGTTTGGCTGGCTGTACCCGGGCGCTGGCGAGCACGGTGTGCTGGGCCATTTCGCCCAGGCCCAGACGCAGCGCGGCGGCGGGAACCCGGACCAGGGTGGGCCGCCGGATCACCCGTCCCAGGATCTGCATAAAATGGCGATTGACCACCGCGCCGGGTGCCGTCACATTGACCGGGCCGCTCAGCTGTCGATCGTGCAGTAGATGCCGGACGGCGCCGACCACCTCATCGATCGCAATCCAGCTCATCCACTGGTAGCCATGCCCCTGATGCCCGCCCAGTCCCAGACGAAATGGAGGCAGGAGCTTGGCCAGGGCGCCCCCCGCAGGGCTGAGTACCAGTCCGAACCGCGGGTGAACCACCCTGATGCCGGCCTGACGGGCAGGTTCGGCCGCCGCTTCCCATTCGAGGCACACTCTCACAAGGAAGTCCTGGTCGGGGTTTCCCGGAGCGCTCGATTCGGTCAGCAGTTCGTTTCCCCGATCGCCGTAGATACCCGTGGCGGACGCAGAGATCAGAACCTCCGGCCTGGGCTGGAGCCGGCTCAGCGCCTGGCTCAGCAGGCCAGTCCCCAACATTCTGCTTTGCTGGATGCGGCGTTTTCTGGTCGCCGTCCACCGGCTGCCGATGTTCTCTCCGGCCAGATGAATGACGCCGTCTACCCGTCCGAGCTGGTGCAGATCGAGAATTCCGCGACCAGGGTCCCAGCTGATTTCTCCCGGTCCCGCCGGGCCTCGAGTCACCCGAGTAATGCGATGGCCGTCAGCTGCCAGACGGGGGACAAGGGCGGAGCCGATCAGGCCTCCGGCGCCGGTGATCATCAGGTGAAGGCCTGAAGGCGTGCCGCGTTCCTCGGCCACTCTGGTTCCTTTCCTGTTTGGGCTGATCCCGGCCGGCTGCTCCGCGCAGCAGCCCCGGCCGCCAGCCGCCGAGGCTTGCACTATAAGCCGAGTCTCAGACGGCGACAGTTTCCGCTGCACCGATGGCAGACGGGTGCGGCTAATCGGGATCGACAGCCCCGAATCTCAACAACAGCCCATCGGGGCGGAAGCCCAAACGGCCCTTCTCCGACTGCTGCCCCCTGGAACGGCCGTGCGCCTGGAATCCGACGTTGCTCCGTACGATCAGTATGGCCGGGCCCTGGCATATGCCTGGGCGGGAACCACGCTGGTCAACGAATCGATGGTCCATGACGGCTGGGCCGTGCTCTACACCGTGCCGCCCAATCTGAAATACGTGGATCGGCTGCGACGGGCACAAGAAGAGGCCCGCGCACGCGGCACGGGCCTCTGGTCACAACACGGCTTCGACTGTTTGCCCAGCGATTTCCGCCGGGGTCGGTGCCTCAGCTCACCTTGAAGTTCTTCATCATGCCGTGCGCGAGATGCGGCTTCCCGTCCTTCTGATCGGGATAGAAGCAGATAAAGCCATAGTCGCCCGGCGTCAGATCGGCGGTAAACGAGCCCCGGGCTCCCTTATCCAGTATGGTCACCCCACCCAGCGGCTGGGCCGGCGGGGCGCCCTTCATGTGCTCGGCCCACGCGGCAAAGTCCTCGGTGGTCTTGCCGGGAGCGAGCTTCAGCAGCACCACTTCGTGGGGCTGGGGCCCGGCGTTCTCGACCATTATTGTCTGCCGCCCGGCCTTGAGCGGCTGAGAAGGCTGAAAGTCGTAATCGCTCAGCTTTATGGTGACGTCAGCGGTGGGGATTTCTGAAGCGGTCGGGGAGGAGGCTCCCGTCACTGTAAAGGGACGCGCCATTCCCTTGGCCGCGTGCATCACCCCATCCGGGCTGGGGATCAGGCAGAGGTAGGCGTAGTTCCCCGGGGGAAGAACCGCGGTGGCCTGGGCCTCCTGCCCGGGTGCAACACCGTTGGGACCTCCCACGAACTTGATCCAGGATGGTATGGCTCCCCCGCTCTTGAGCACCTGAGCTACATCAGCCAGGGTCTTGCCCTGCTCCAACTTTATCAGCTGCGCTTGATGCAGCTCCTTGCCATGGTTGACCAACTGCACCGTCACTGCCCCGGCCGCCATACTGTCCGGTGCCTCAAAGCCATAGTCGCTGGCAGTCACGGTAATGGTAGCAGGTGTGGCGCTGGGATTTTCCGACACCGACCCTCCCTCGACCTTGGGTCGGTCGGGGGTACAGCCCGCGAGAAGCGCAGCGATGGCCAGGCCTGCGCCGAGTCGCGTTCCTTGATCCATGATTCCTCCTGTGAGTGTGATATGAGCGGGGCCAAGATGCAGGCCGGTGCGCCAAAGCGCCAGTGGTCGGCGAGACGGGAGGGAAGCGCGGAAGCGTGGGAACGCGGAAGGGGCGAAGCAAAAACTCGCGACTCGGGACTCGCGACTACCGAACCACCTGACCCGCTCTCCGGACCAGCAACAAATCCGTGATGTTGTCCATCGTGAGCAGCCCCACCAGCACTCCCCTGACGTCCACCACCGGCAGCGCAGGCAGCCGGCTGGCCCGCAAACGGTCGAGCGCCTCCTGGAACCCGAGTGTCGGTTGCACGCTCGGCACCCCGCTGGTCATTGCCTCGGCTACGGTGGAGCTCGGGCCCTTCTGCGACAGACCGCGGATCAGGTTGTCGCGAGTGAGGATCCCTTCCGTTCGACCCAGGTTGTCTACCACTGGGAACTCCCGCTGGTCGCCGCTCAACAGCAGCTCGACCGCCTGATTGAGGGTGGCGTGCACCGGAATGGTTCGGAAATCCGTCACCATCATCTGACTCACCTGGAGGCCCTGGCCGGCCAGCCTGGTCTCCACGGTGGCCGCCTCCGCGTTGGCACCGAGGAACACGAAGAACGCTACCAGCACCAGCAAGGGCTCCGGCTTGGTGATGCCGTAGAGTCCGCCCAGCACCGCAAAGGTCTGACCTAGCGTCGCCGCAATGCGGGTTCCCCGCAGCAGGCCCAGCCGGCTGGACAGCAGTGCCCGGAGCACTCGGCCCCCGTCCATCGGAAAGGCCGGTATGAGATTGAACAGAAGCAGGTACAGGTTGACGCTGACGAGCTGTGCCAGGAACGGCTGGTTCTCGTTGAGCTGGGCCACCTCAGCGTGGCTCCCGGTCAGGCGCAGAATAGCCAGAAGTATCCCGGCGATCGCCAGCGTCACCGCCGGCCCGGCCAGCGCGATCAGCAGCTCCTGCCGGGGCTCGTCGGGAATCCGTTCGAGGCGGGCGACGCCGCCGATGGGAAGGAGAATGACGTCAGGGGTGCGCACCCCGAAGCGACGGGCCATCAGGATGTGGCCGAACTCGTGCAGGAGGATGCAAGCGAAGAGGGCAAGCAGCGCGAGCGCGCTGGTCAGCGCCGCCGCTGGCCCGCCCTCCGAATACCCGATCAGCGCCCACCATCCTACGATCAGCAGAAAGGTGACGTGCACCTTGATGGCGGTGCCGGCTATTCTTCCGATGGTGTAAGACCAACGCATCTGCTCGCCTCTCGCTCAGCTTCCCGTAAGATAGCGTGAGGGCGGCGGCAGCCTTCGGTAGGCCCATTGACTCAGGTGGTAGGCCGGCTAGGCGCCTGGGTGGCGGGCGCCGGTGCCGGACTTCTACGAGGAAATCGAGGTTTGGGGGGTTGGTCTGAGCGGCCGAGTGGAGCTAGACGATCACTTTCAATCCAAACTGTGCCCGATTTCGTAGCTCCAACACCGGGCGCGCCGGTTCGGCCGCCGGCACGCGCACCTTGGCCTGCACCTCACCGAGGGGCGGATGCAGCTCGGCCCAGTGCGACATGGTGGTACGAAATACCACCTGCGCATCCACCGAGTTCAGGTTGAAGGTCTTGACGTAGAGCATGATCGCCTGGTCTGGCGTCGCCTCCTCCGCCAGAACCTCGGCCGTCTCCAGCGCCATCCGCACGTGGGTTGCCGCTACCGCCTCATCCGAGATCGACGCCGCCAGCCGGCAGTCGAGATTCGTCTCCTCCACATATTGCACCCTGCGCCGAAGCCCATCGATCAGGTGGTCAGGCCGGAGAATGGTCCAGCTCGACGTCCGGCCCTCGTCCTGACGCTGGTTCTCGATCAGACCGGCCAGCGAAATCAGCGCCCGGGATCGCACCGTCTCTTCGATCCCGGCCGGAACGCCGACCTCCCGGAAATACCGCTGCAGCGCCTCGTCCACCGGGAGCCGCGGCTTGAGCCGGCGAACGAACTCGGCGGCCTGCTGCTGGTAGGTGTCCGCCAGGGCTTCGAGGGCCCGGGCGAAGACCAGCTGGAGCCGGAGCCGCGTGGGAGCGGAGAAGCGGCGGCCAACCATCAGACTTGGTGCGGTCATGCTGTCCTCTTTCAGCGGCGATTCGACTGCAAGACTTGGCGCGGGAGCGTCTCTCTGAATTGCGATCTTTGTGCCCGTCGGAGGTCCGACTGCCGGTTGCACTCCGGTACCGGACTCCACTCGCTAAGTAACCAGCCGATAATTTGTTAGGCTGGGACTTCGGGGACTGCCCGAGAGCGTCAAGCGATGCGCTGTAGCGGGCTCGCCACTGGGATTGGGGCGCGGTCGCAAGCTAAGTCTCGGCTGCAGGCCCGCTTTCATCAGAAGTTCGATCCGTTTAGAATTGCCCTTTCGCCTCGACTCTGGAGCTCACCATAGCCACTACCGTCGCTCCGTCCCCGCCCGGCTGGGCTACCAAGGACGCCGAGAAGCTCTACAACATGAGTGGGTGGGGGCTCGGCTACTTCCGGATCAACGCCGAGGGCCACGTCACCGTCCACCCCGATGCCAATCGGAAACGCGGACTGGACCTCTACCACCTGGCAATGGACCTTCACGCGCAGGGCGTCGGTTTGCCGCTGCTGCTTCGCTTTTCCGACATCCTTCGTTCCCGGATTCAGGCCCTCGCCACCGAGTTCAGCAACGCCATCAAGGAAACCGGCTACGAGGGGCGGTACACCACCGTCTATCCGGTCAAGGTCAACCAGCAGCGCCACGTCATGCAGGAGATCGTGGAGTTCGGGGCCTCCCACGGCGTCGGACTCGAGTGTGGCAGCAAGCCCGAGCTTCAGGCCGTGCTCGGTCTCAACGAGAGCACCAATCATCTGATCGTCTGCAACGGGTACAAGGACGAGGAGTTCATGCGGCTGGCGCTGATGGGCCAGAAGCTGGGACACAGCGTGATGATCGTCCTGGAGCAGCTGAGCGAGCTGGAGGTCCTGCTCAAAGTGTCCGACGAGATGAACGTGGTGCCCACGGCCGGGGTCCGGATCAAGCTCGCCACCGAAGGATCGGGGCGCTGGGCCAAGAGCGGCGGAGAGCGCTCCAAATTCGGGCTCGACTCGGTCGAGCTGATGAAGCTGCTGGACCGGCTCGATCGGCTGGACCGGAAGAACGTCCTCAAGCTGGTCCACTTTCACCTGGGCAGCCAGATCACCGATATCCGTTACGTGAAGGCGGGGCTGGAGGAGATTGGGCGCTACTACGTCGAGCTCCGGAACATGGGCTTCGATCTGACCCATGTCGATGTGGGTGGTGGACTGGGCGTCGATTACGAGGGCTCCCGCTCCACGCGCCCGGCCAGCATGAACTATTCCATGCGGGAGTACGCCAATGATGTGGTGTACACTCTGAACTCGGTGTGCCGGAGCCACGAGCTTCCCATGCCGCACATCATCTCCGAGTCCGGACGGGCGCTTACGGCGCATCACTCGCTGCTGCTGATCAACGTCATCGACGTGGAGTCTCAGGTGGAGCCGGTGGCTCCCCCGCTACGAGAGGATCCCCATCCGCTGCTGCTGGAGATGTCAGAGAACCTGGAGGGCGTTACCCAGGATCGGATCGAGGAGGTCTTTCACGACGCCGTGTTCGCCAAGGAGCGGGCCCAGGAGTTCTTCGCCAGCGGAGTGTTTTCTCTGCGAGACAAGGCGGACGCCGACCAGCTCTATCTGGTGACTCTGGGAGCCCTCTCCCGTGCCATCGGCGACGACAAGGCGGCCTTCCCCGAGATCGTGAACCACCTCGAGTCGGAGCTGGTGGACCGGTATTTCTGCAACTTCTCCGTCTTCCAGTCCTTGCCGGACCATTGGGCCATCGACCAGCTGTTCCCCATCATGCCGATTCACCGGCTCAACGAGCCGCCGACTCGGCGGGGAACCCTACAGGACGTCACTTGCGACTCGGATGGAGTAATTGACCGCTTTACCGGCGGGAGAAAGGGCAAGCCCTCACTCGAGCTTCATCCGGTGGACGAAGGGCAACCCTATATCCTCGGGATATTCCTTACCGGCGCCTATCAGGAGATCCTGGGCGACCTGCACAACCTCTTCGGCGACACCAACGCGGTCCACGTCCGGCTCACCGAGCAGGGCTACCAGATCACCGATCTGGTTCATGGGGACACTGTGACCGAGGTCCTCAACTACGTTCAGTTCAACGCCTCGGACCTGCTGGCCACCTTCCGCCGCAAGGTTGCCAACGCCAAGGACCTCAGCCGGCACGAGTCCAACAGCTTCATCGCGGATTACGTTGCCGGTCTCGAGGGCTACACGTACTTGGAAGGGGATGTGCCGGTTGAAGACAAAGCGTGAGCGGGACTAGGACAAGCGTAAGCGGTGAGCGGGAATGATTATGATGGTGGAAATCGGTTAATTAGGACTGAGCCACCTCGCCGTAAGATGGACGGATGCGCAATCACCGGTCCTTGCACGCTTGGCAAGAAGCCCGCGAAGTGGTTCTGGGTGTGATTTCGCTGGCATGCACAAATTGGAAACCATACGCTGCGGCCGTCTTTTCTCAATTGCAGCGTGCCTCCTTGTCGGTTCAACTCAATATTGCTGAGGGGTATGCGTTCGGTAAATCACCGACCTTCCGGCGACACTTGGCAATTGCCTATGGCTCGGCAATTGAGACTGGAGAGCTGCTACAAGTTGCTCTTGATTCCAAAGTCATACCTATAGACCAGGGGAAATACCTTCTTAGCCGGACTCAGAGAAGCCAGCGTCTACTCTTGGGAATGCTCCGGAAGATGACCTCCCCCTAAACAACCTGCTCACCGGCCGGCCAGTGCTAGGTCCGCCGCGGCACCTCCCGCCCACCGCTCACGCTCGTCCTAGTCCCGCTTACGCTGTTTCTACCCCGCTTACGCTTGTCCTAGTCCCGCTCACGCTTTATCGCTTGCTGACGCGCTCCCGCTCCACGGTCCGCCGGTCTCCTCGTTTCTCCAAAGGCACGAAAGGCCGCTCGTCGGCCCCGGTGTAAACCTGCCGGGGACGGGCGATCTTCTGGTCCTTGTCCAGCAGCATCTCTTCCCACTGCGCCAGCCATCCCGGCGTGCGGCCG
>DATKJJ010000353.1:0-4012 GCA_035543695.1 Gemmatimonadales bacterium
CAGCTTTGCCGGGCAGGTTTCCCGGCCGGCGCGCGTCTCCAGCATGCTGAGAAAGCTCTCCTGAAACTGGGCGTGCTTGAAGCAATCGCGGCACCGCTCCAGGTGCTGCCGAACTTCAACCATCAGCTCCGGCGTAAGCTCCTGCTTGAGGTAGTCGCCCAGATTGGTCAGGGCCTGAGCGCAGTCAACCCCGCTCATGTCGGGCTCTCCCGTGGCTGGATATATCCCATCTCAACGGCATGGGAATAGAGCTGGGCCTGAAGCTGCTGGCGGGCCCGGAACAGCCGAGACTTCACCGTACCAACCGGAATCTGCAGGGTTTCGGCGATCTCGGCGTAGCGCATGCCTTCCACATCGCTCAGGACCAGCACCTCACGAAACTCATGCGGCAACGCGTCGATCGCCTCGATGACCTTGGCGTCCACGATCTGCGCAAAGAAGTTGCCTTCCGGATCTACCTCTTCGATCGAGCGGTCGAGCGCGTGCGGCTCCACCGCGTCCAGGTCCATTGCCACCGGCTCATGCTTTCGCCGGCGGTAATCATTGATGAACGTGTTCCGCAGAATGGTGAGCAGCCAGCCCTTGGCGTTCGTGCCCGGGCGGTACTGCCGCCAGGAGCGGTAGGCCTTGAGCATGGTGTCCTGTACCAGGTCTTCGGCCTGGCTGGCATCGCCGGTCAACCGTAAGGCAACCCGGTACAGCGCGTCGAGGTGGGGCAGCGCTTCCTGATCGAAAGACCGCCCGGCGGCAGAAGGCTCGGCCATGGCGGAATGTAGCGTGCTGCCGGCTCCTAGCTCCAGGCTCCTGGCTCCTGTATTATCCCGCCGACCGTGCCCAAACCCTCTGTTCCCGCGCTCATTCCCCTCAGCCTGCTCGAGGCGATTCGCAACCTCGACACTCCGGTCGAGGACGGGCTCGAAGAACTGGCCGAAGAAATCGTCGTCCGACGCCTCGGACTCAGCCCGACCGTCGCCGCGCAAATCCAGCGCTATCGGCAGGCTGCCGACAAGGGTGGGTCGGTGGAGCTGGAGGAGACGATCTCGGTCCTCCGCCTGATAGGACGCCGGAGCGACGCGCCACTGGTATTCGCGGATGCCGGGCGGCGGGCGGCTCGCTACGCGGCTCGAAACCGGGCCCGCTCCTCCCGAACCCTGGCCCGGGTGTCACCCGGAGGAATGGCCCGGCGGTGGGCGCTCAGGAGCGCGGCGCGTCTTTCCCGCAGCATTTTCGGCGGGGAGCTGAGACCCCGCCCGCACGACGTCGAGGTCCGCATGACCGCGCCGCTTTCAATTGATGCGCTGCCCACCGGGGAGGCCTGTGTCTTCTATGGGGCAGTCTATCAGGAGCTGCTCCGGGCGCTCACCGGCTTCGAGGGAGCGCTGATCCACGAGCACTGCCGCTCCCGGGGTGAGGAGGCCTGCGTGTGGCGGACGGCGGTGGCGGAGGTATACGAATGATCGACCTCACCGAGCTGCGAGAGGCCCTGCGTGAGGCGGATCTGGACGGCTGGCTCCTGTTCGCCTTCAAAGGTCTCAATCCGGTGGCGACCCGGGTGCTGGGGCTCTCCGGGCTGAACACGCGCAGGCTGTTTGCTCTGTTCCCCCGCCACGGTGAGCCGGTCGTTATTGCCCATAAGATCGAGCTGCAGGGACTGGAGAATTTTCCCGGGAAGGTGGTGCCGTACGCCCGGTGGAGCGAGCTGAACCAGGCGTTGAGCCACGCGGTGGCAGGTAAGACCCTGGGCATGGAGATCTCCCCTCGGAACGCCGTGCCCTATCTGGACCGGGTGCCTCATGGGGTGGTGCAGCTGCTCCAGAGTATGGGGGCGAAGATCCTTCCGTCGGGCGACCTGGTCTCCCGCTTTGCGGCGCGATGGAGCCAGCAGGAGCTCGCCGATCATCATTTTGCGGCGGAGATTCTGGCCGACGTGGCGCGGAGCACTTTGCGGCAGGCGATCCGGGAGACTGGTGCGCTCACCGAAACGGCGTTGCAGGCCCGGGTGATCGCCACGCTGGAAGGCCGAGGGCTGGTGTTGAATGAGCCGCCGATTGTCGGATTCGGCCCCAACTCCGCCAAGCCGCACTACGAGCCCCACCCGGGCAAGGACGCGGTGCTTCGGCCGGGCGACCTGGTTCTGCTGGATCTCTGGGCCGGCCGCAGCCTCGACACTGTCTTCGCCGACCAGACCTGGATCGGTTTTGCGGGGAGCCACCTGCCGCCCCAGGTCGCGGAGGTATGGCGGACGGTTCGGCGCGCCCGGGATGCGGCGATCGACGCCATCCGTGAGGCCTCGGCAGAGCACCGGAGCATAGCGGGGTACGAGGCGGACCAGGCGGCTCGCGCTGTGGTTTCGGCTGCCGGCTACGGGGATGCCTTTGTCCACCGGACCGGCCACTCGATCGACCGGGACCTGCACGGCTCGGGCCCCCATCTGGATGACTATGAGACCCACGACGACCGGGTGCTGCTGCCGGGGGTTGGATTCTCGGTGGAGCCGGGGATCTATCTCCCGGGCAGCTTCGGAATACGGAGCGAGGTCAATGTGTTCATGGATCCTTCCGGGCCGGTGGTGACCCCACGGGAACCCCAGCGGGAGGTGATAGTCGGGGGCGACTCGTAACTCCCCCGCGACATCGAATGACGGCCGGGGGCTCCGGCCGATTCCTCCCGCCGGAATTTCGCGCCGGCCCATTCCAGTTCCATTCCGAACAAATGGAGGCTGACGCCGACCGTGTTTCATTGGGCAACTTTGTGGGTTTCAGACAGTTACGTCAGCCGAGGCCGGCGGACATGGCCCCGTGACTTTTCCTTGACACGCAATTTTGTGCACTTCATATTAGGCACCTGCCGACCGGGCCGCGGTCGCGCTCGCGCGTTTTTCAGTTTCACGCAGTTCTTTTGGTAATACGCCGTCCCCATCACACATGCAGGCAGTCATCCCTCGCAGTCTCATTCCGGAGTAGGCCTTCGGGCCAAAGGGAAGGCGTGTGCGCGCCTTCTCAGGATGTCATGGCGGTACTGGCAGGTCCACGCCTTTGGAGGACGTATCCATGAAGCAAAGCTGTGTCAGCGCCTTCGCACGCGCAGCGCGATATTTCGCGCTCGCGGCAGTCGTACTGGGGTTTGGAGCGGGATCGCTTCTGGCTCAGGGGTCGACTGGTAAGATCGAAGGCAGGGTCCGCGACCAAGCGGGCGCACCCATCGCCAACGCGCAAGTCTTTATCGTAGGAAGCGCGTTCAACGCGCTTACCAACCCGCAGGGTTACTACTTCATCAACAACGTGCCGGCCGGGACCTACAATGTTCGGGCCGCTTTTATCGGGTACAAGTCGACCCAGGTTGACGGCGTGAAGGTGCTCGCCGGCCAGACCATCACGGTCGACATCCAGCTGGAGCAGACCGCGGTACAGATCCAGGAGATCACCGTGGTCCAGCAGACTCAGCCGCTGGTGCCGCGAGACGAGGTCACGTCGAAGCAGCGGATCGACGGCGAGTTCACCAACAATCTCCCGGTCGACCGGCTGAATGGCGTGCTGCAGCTGCAGCCCGGTGTCGTGGCCGCCACTCCCAACGGCAACTCGCTCTCGATCCGCGGCGGCCGGACCGAGGAACACGTGACCTACGTCGATGGAGTGCCGGTCACGCCGGGTTATCGGGGTGGCGCCCGGGTGAGCTCCGCCGGAACCGAGATCAACGTCGGGACCAACGCCCTGGAAGAGGCCTCGGTAACCACGGGCTCGTCCTCGGCCGAGTTCGGTAACGCGCAGTCCGGCGTCATCTCGATCCAGACCCGGACCGGCGGCAACAAATTTACCGGTAACCTGGCGTATGAGACCGACGAGCCGTTCGGCGTCAACCATAGCCTCGGTCTCAACCGGGTCACCGGGAGTCTCGGCGGTCCGATCATGCAGAACCTGACGTTCTTCGTGTCGGGGGCCCTGGAAGGACAGAGCACGGTGGAGAGTGGGATGGACAGCCAGAAGTACCCGCTGTTCGTCCAGGCGGGCATCGA
>DATKJJ010000354.1:0-2965 GCA_035543695.1 Gemmatimonadales bacterium
GACTCGATCCACATTCCGGAATACAACCCGATCATCCTGGTGCAGGGTGCGGTTAACTCTCCCGGCGCGGTGCCCTATACGCCGGGGAGGTCGCTCGACTGGTATGTCGACGCGGTGGGCGGCTACACCCAGCTGAGCGACAGCAAGCACTCGTACGTGACCCAGGCCAACGGCAAGCGCCAGGGCGTCAACCGGCGGGCCATTCTGCCCGATAGAGTGCCGCGGCCTGAGCCCGGCTCCGTGGTGTTCGTGCCGGCCAAGCGGGTGCAGGATCAGCCCAGCAACACCGTCAACGTGATCGCCACCATCGCGCAGCTCATGGCGGCGCTGGTGACGGTGGTCGTGGTGGCCAAACAGTGACGGCGGGACTCAAGTCGGGGGCAGAACCCTCCCGCGCGGGACCGGTCGAGTCGGACATCTCGCTGTTCGAGCTGCTCACGCCGCTGGTGCGGCGGTGGAAGCTTATTGCAGGCACTGCGCTTACCTGTGCTTTCCTAGCGGCCCTGTTTCTCCTGCTCCAGCGAAGGACCTACACCGCAACCACCACCTTCACCCCGGAAAACTCCAGTTCCTCGGGCATGATGAGCAACCTGGCGGGACTCGCCGGACTGGCTGGCCAGCTGGGCCTCAGCAGCGGCATCTCCAGCAGCGTGTCACCGGAATTCTTTATCCGCCTCGTTCACAGCGAGGAGGTGCTCCGGCCTACCCTGGCCACCGAGTTCCGGACCGACTCGGCCTCGGCCCCTCGCCCGCTGCTGGCCATCCTCCAGGTGCCCGGCCGCACTCGCGAGGAGCAGCTGCAGACCGGGGTGCAGATCCTCCGCAAGCGCACCGAGGCCAGCACGGACAAGGCGACGGGCATTGTCACGCTCAAGGTGACGCTGCAGTCACCCCGCCTGGCGGCCGACGTTGCCAATCATCTCGTCGAGCTGATCAACAAGTTCAATCTGGAAAGCCGGCAGAGTCAGTCTCGGGAGCAACGGCGCTTCTCCGGCGAGCGCCTGACGGTGGCCGAGCAGGAGCTCCGCACCGCCGAGCAGGCGCAGCTCGCGTTTCTGCAGCGGAACCGGCAGTACATGGATTCGCCGCTGCTCACGTTCGAGTACAGTCGGCTGAACCGGCAGGTGCAGTTGCGGCAAGAGGTCTATCAGACCCTGACCAAGGCGCACGAAGAGGCTCGCATCGCCGAGGTGCGGGACACGCCGGTGCTTACGGTGATCGATTCGGCGCTCGCGCCGGTCAGACCAAGTGGCCCTCACCGGATCATGGGTACCTTGGTGGCCCTCATTTTCGGCGGCGCACTGGGAGTGTCGCTGGCATACGTCGCCGCGGCTCGCGCGCGGGCGCGGCGGTCTCCCACTCCAGACTATCTGGCCTTCCGCGAAGCGTGGGAGGAGGCTCGCGAAGCCTCTCCTCGGAGCTGAGAGGCATCTGGTGATTGGGTTCGTCGCAGCCTTGGCGGCCCTGCTCTATTGCTTCGTTTGGCTGCGCCCGCCCGAGCTGGGTGGCGTGGCGCTGCCGCTCCAGCGGGTGCTCGGCTGGATGGCCCTCACACTTCTGCTCGTTCGGCTGCTGATCAAAGGCCCGCTTATCGCACGCGCGGCAGCGCGAAGCTACCTGTGGTGGGTTGCGGCCTTCGGCGCCTTTCTCTTGTTGATGTTTGTTCGGCAGCTCGCCTATGGGGAGAACTTCTTCCCCCTCTATTTCGTGATGGATCTCTCCAAGTACGCAGCCGCCTTCGCCATGGCGTACCTCTGTTATTACGCCCTGGCTGCGGGTCTGGTCTCGGAGAACCGCATGATCCGGTTCATGATCTACTCCGGTGTGGCCGCCACCGTGCTGGTGTATGTCTTTCTGGCGCTGTACTTCGCCGGGTTCCGGACCGAAAGTCAGCTGATCGCCCCGACCTTCGGGAGCGCGCTTGGAGTGTGGCCAACCGATGCGTTCCTTCCCCGGCTGGCCGGTCCCACGGCCGAGCCGCAGCAGCTGTCGGTGGCGCTGCTGACGCCGCTATTGCTGATGCTCTCTCCCCGCCATCTCCGGCGCTTCTGGCCTGCCGGCCTGCTCGCTGCCGCTGTACTGCTGCTGTCGCAGTCGAAGTTCGCCCTGATATCGCTGCTGGTCGTGGGGCTGTACCTCATGTTGGTGTACCCCCGGGCCCGGGTCCCGTTGGGACTGGCGGGTCTGGTGATGATTCCGATCGTGGGAGCCCTCCTGCTCCGGCTGCCCACGCTGCGGGATACACTCCAGTCCGGACTCTCGGCTGGGGCCTTTGTGGAGCGGCTGGGGAATCTCCTCCTTCTCGTGGGCATCATCCGGGAACACCCGTTTGTCGGGATCGGAGCGGGCCACTACGGGGTATACCGCGGCCAGGTGGTCTTTGGCGACCCGATGTACTATCCGGGATACACCCCGAATATGGACTTCCTCAAGGTGTTCGCAGAGACTGGGGTGTTGGGCTTCGTCCTGCTGCTTCTGCTGCTGGGATTCCTGGTGCGGCGCTTCGTTCAGAGTTACAACATGGTGCCGGCCGAGACGCGGCCAACCTACCTCGCGCTGCTCCTCGGCGCACTCACCATCATGCTCAATATGAGCATCGGATACGAGCTGCTGCACGCCTTCTTCTGGATCAATGTCGGCATACTGCTGTACTATGTGGACTGGTCCGGGAGTCGAGCAATTGAGATGTTGCACGACAGCGCCAGCTGGAGCGTTGCGCCAGCCGGTGAAGCATGAGACTGATCGACATCAACGCGCGCTTCCTTACGCAGGCAACTACCGGCGTACAGCGAGTTGCGGAGCAGCTGGTGCGCGCGCTCGATCGCGAGCTACGGGATAGCGCTGAGTTGCGAAAGCGATACTCCTTCCGATTAGTGGCGCCGGCGGGAGAACGGCGGCAAATCGCTCTTGACTACATCAACACCGTCGAGGTCGGTCGCCTTCGAGGTCAGCAGTGGGAGCAGCT
>DATKJJ010000355.1:0-4477 GCA_035543695.1 Gemmatimonadales bacterium
CCGCGCTTTATAGCTAGCTTCTCTTCACCCTGACCCCATTCTCAGCAGGCCTCGAACGGCACCAGGTCACCACCTGGCCCAAGAGGAGGAGTCTGTGTGCCCCCGATGGATGAGCCCACTACCCTGCTGGTGGTGGATGACGAGGAATCGATTCGTAACGCCCTGCGCCGCTTTCTGGTGCAGCATGGGTACGAGGTCGCCGTCGCCGCCACCGGCGAGGAGGCCCTAGGCATCCTCCAGCGGCAGAAGGTCACCGGCATGCTGCTGGATGTGAACCTGCCCGGCATCAGCGGGGTCGAGCTGGTGCCCCAGATCATCGAGCTGGAGCCCAGCATCGCCATCCTGATGCTCACTGCAGTAAATGACGCGACCAGTGCAGCTCTTTGCATGCAGCGCGGTGCATTCGATTACCTGATCAAGCCGATCGATCTGGGACATCTCGGCCGGGCCATACACCACGCCCTCCAGCGGCGGCATACCTACCTGGAAGGCCAGCAGATCAATCAATGGCTCAAGGATGAGGTCACAGCCCGGGTGGCCGAACGGAGGCTGGAGCAGGCCAATCAGGAGCGCCTCTCCGTGGCCACGCTGGAAGCCCTGGTGAACGCCCTGGAGGCCAAGGATCCCTACCTCCGGGGTCATTCGGCCCGGGTAGCCGATCTCTCCGCGACCGTTGCCGCTCAGATCGGGGCCACCGACGAGCAGATCGAGGCCGTCCGCACCGGCGGGCGCCTGCATGACATCGGCAAGATCGGTATCCGGGAGGAGATCCTCAACAAACAGGGGCCGCTCACCCCGACAGAGTACGAGCACGTCAAGCAGCACGTGACCGTGGGATCACAAATTCTGGCGCCTCTGGTCCATCTCAAGGACGTTATCGGGCTCGTGCGCAGTCACCATGAACGTTGGGACGGCAAGGGCTATCCCGACCGGCTGGCCGGAGAGGCCATTCCCCTCGGTGCCCGCATAATCGGGGCGGTCGAGATCTACGATGCCATGACGACGGCCCGGCCCTATCAGGAAAAGATGAGCGCCGAAGCCGCGGTGGAACGCATACGGGATCTGGTTGGAACAGTGATTGATCCGGCGGTGCACCAGGCACTCGAGGCTGTCGTGTCTCATCGGCAGGCGCTCGTGTTCCTGGACGACGCCCAGGTCTGAACCCCGCGGTATGCTGCCCCTGCCGCCGCTCCGCAGCGGTTACCGGGTTCTGCCGTGAGTGAAGTGGACCTGATCCTCCTCGCCGCGGGCGCCATGCTCGCGGTTGTGTTGCTCACCATTCTGGCCTGGCTGCTCTACACCGCCTACCTCGACCGGGTCGAACGCCGGCTCGCCGCACGCAAGGGACTCTACCGGGACCTCGTTTCCCAACTGGCCACCCGGGACCGGGCACTGCTCGAGCCCACCATCAACCAGATGAGCACGTTGTACGACATGGACGCCCTCGAAGCGGTGCTCGAGGAGCAGGCTCGCGGCGCGACTGGCCGACCGGCGTGGTTGCTCGAGGTTTACGACCAGCTCGGTCTGGTCGACAAGTACATCGAGAAGCTTCGCACCGCGCGCAAATGGCGGGACCGCGCTTTTGCCGCCGAGCTACTGGGACGGGTCGGCAGCGCCAAGGCGGTGCCCGCCCTGCTGGAGACGGTTCAGGCGACGCAAACTGAAGACGCCGACGTGCGGGAGATCGCGTTGCGGGCACTGGCCCGGATAGCCGATCCTGACGCCGTGCCGTCGCTGGTCCTCGCGCTGGCCGAGGCCGAACCCTGGTTGGCCCCCCGTATCGCCGACATCCTGGCTCGTCACGGCGACGTCGTGGTCGAGCCGTTGCTTGCCCTGCTCGACGATCAGGACCGCCACACCGCTCGCGCCTGGGCCGCCAACGTGCTGGGTGAAGTCGGAGCCCAGGCCGCTGTTCCCGCCCTGATCCGCCGTCTGGACGACGGCGACGACGAGGTGCGGGCCAAGTCGGCTACGGCACTGGGCCGGCTAGGAGACCAGCGGGCGCTCCAGCCGCTGCTGGATCACCTTCTCACCGATCCGGCACCCTTTGTCCGGGTCCGCATCGCATCGACCCTGGGTCAGTTCGGCGGGCCCGAGGTGGTTAATCGCCTGGTGCGAACCCTGGGCGATCCCGCCTGGTGGGTTCGCCTGCGCGGAGTCGAGGCGCTGGAGCAGATCGGTCCGTCCGCCGAGGGCCCGCTCGTCGTCGCGCTGGGCGACCCCGACCCCCAGATCCGCCAACAGGCTGCCATATCGCTCGAGCGGTTGGGCGTTCCCACAGCCTTGCTCCGCCGAATCGAGCAGAACGAGGGGGCAGAGGAGGCCGCGGACACATTGAGCCGGCTGGCCTCGGCGGGCACCCGAGAGCTGCTGACCGAGCTTCTCCTCCATTCCTCCCCGGTGGTACGCCGGGCGGTGATCAAGGCCGTTTGCGAATCTCACCGGCGCGACCTTGGTCCCGAGCTGATCAGGGTTGCGTCGGGTGACCCGGAACCGGCGCTGCGCGCCTCGGCATTGGTAGCGATTCGGGCACTCCGGGCAGGAGGGTCGCTCCCGGTGGCCCTCTCCGGTGTAAGGGACCCCAACGCCGATGTCCGAATTGCGTCCATCCGGCTGATCGGCGAAAGCGGGGATGGTAGCGCGCTGGATATCCTCCGGCAGCAAACCAACGATCCCGATCCCTCGATTCGAACCGCTGCCGTCGCCGCTTTGGTCACCATCGGCGGCACCGCGGCGGAGCCCGAGCTGCTCAGATTGCTGCACGATTCCGATCTTACGGTGCGCTCGGCTGCAGCACTCGCGGCGGGTCGATCTGGAGCTCGCGGGTTGGTGCCGCCCTTGTCCGAGCTCCTGAGCGATCCCGAGCGGGAGGTGCGTCTGGCGGCAGCCCAATCGCTCGGACTGCTGGGTGACCGCGCGGCGGTTCCGCTGCTCCTGGCAGCCTGGGATCAAGCCGACCCTGACTTGAGGGACGGCATTGCCCGGGCAATCAGCCGCCTCGACACTGCGAGTTTGGGCGAGCTCATCGCCCGATTGATCCAGCACGACGATCCCCAGAGCAGGCTCGTGCTGGCCCGCAACCTCGGCCGGGCCCGCTGGCACAACGGGGTCCAGTATATGCTGCGACTGGCAGCCGATCCTGACCCGGAGGTTCGGACGGCAGCCATCCAGGCGCTCGGCCGGTGCGACCGGAGAACTTCGCCGCCTCCGGAACAGCTGACTGAAACACTGAGCTCGGCCCTGCGCGATCCGGCTGCACCGGTTCGGGCCGCTGCCATCGACCTCTGCGCCCGGTTCGGTCTGGCGGAGCAGAGCCGGCAGCTCACCGCGCTGCTTCAGGGGGACCCTGCCGCACTGGTGAGAGAACGGGCGGCGCTCGCCGTCGGTCTCCTGAGAAGCCCGGGAGGTGAGGCGGTGCTCACAGCTGCAGCGCGGAGGAATGAGCCGGCCAGTGTCAGGGCCGCAGCAATTCTCGCGGCGGGCGCGTATGACCGCAGCAGCCTGGTTGTGCTGGTGCTGGAGATGTCGGATCAAGTGTCCGTGCGAGAGATGCTGCGCGAGCGTATCAAGCACGACCCCTGGTACCGGCTGCTCAGCCGAAGGCTGCCCCGCACCAGTGATGTCGAGCTTCGCGCGCTGGCAGCGGAGTCTCCTGCGCAGTCACAAGTCTCTCTGGCAGACGGGCTCCGCGGCGTGCTCGATCCGAGTGAGCGGGTACGACTGATTGGCGGACTCCGCACGTTCCAGGGGGAGCACAGCCGAAGCGCCTTGCTTCAGCTGGTGCGAGGCGACCCCAATCCCGAGGTCCGGACTGCCGCCCTGAGCTCGATCGGCGAGCTGCTCGACCCGGATGAGCTGCTCAGCTTTGGAGGTCGCGCACTGGGCGATCCCAGCATGATGGTCCGCCGCGCTGCGGTGAGTCTCTTCGCACGGGTCCCTGCGTCTCGTGCATTTCCCCGCCTGATTCAGGCCCTGAAGCCTGATGATGATGCCGCCGTGCTCGCAGCGGTGGGTGCGCTGGCGGAGGAGCACTTCTCCGATTTCCGCGACATGGCCCTGGCTCCGCTGGAAACCAGCCGGGCAGTGCTGATTACCCGGATCGCGCGGTATATCCATCACCCCGAGGTTCAGACGCTGCTGAGCCCGCTTTCCCGCAGTGCTGCACCAGAGGTACGGGAATCGGTAGCTGAGGTTTGGGCGCACCGGCCGGATTCGGCCGAACCGCTGGCGTTGGACACCCTGTCCACCGACCCGGTGCTTTCGGTCCGGCGCATTGTCGTCGGGGCGGTGGTTGCAGCCGAGCGATACGAGCTGCTGGATCGGATGCGGCAGGACCCCGAGCCCGAGATTCGACGAGAGATTGCCCTGAAGCTGGGCTCCGCCAGTCCGGTCGGACCCGAAGGGCTGTTGGTGCTGGAGCACCTCGAGTCCGACAGCGATATGGCGGTCCGGGCCGCGGCGCACATTGGCCGGCTCC
>DATKJJ010000356.1:0-4561 GCA_035543695.1 Gemmatimonadales bacterium
CGATCGCCACAATGGTGTCCCGCCAGTTCCTGCCGATCATGTCGATGTTGATGTCCGCGACGATCTGCTGGATCGGGACCGGAGGATGGGCGGTGAAGAAGTCGCTGCCCCAGAGGCCCTTTTCCTCGCCGCTCACCGTCAGAAAGATGAGCGATCGTTTGGGCCGGGCTCCCGGCCGGCTGAAGGCCTCCGCCAGCTCCATCACTCCCACGGTCCCTGACCCATCGTCGTCGGCGCCGTTGTTGATGCTGTCCGGCCGGCCCGGTGTGATCCCGATATGATCCATGTGAGCGGAGTAGACCAGATACTCCGCCTTGAGCTCCGGGTCTGAGCCCTCGAGGACCCCCACCGTATTAGGCGCGGTGCGGGCAGAGACCACCGAGTCTTTGATCTGAATCTGAACCTTGAGGTTCGGCAGCTCGCGGACCACCGCCGTGGAAGAGCCGCGCAGCCCCTGCAGGTCGAGTCCGGCCGCGGCAAGCGACGAGCGAATCCCCCCGGTCCTGAGCTGGAGAACCGTAGGTTGCAAGGCCGGTGCGCCCACCACCGTTCGCTCCTGTGGGCGCCGTGGCAGGGTAACGGCAAAGCCGGCGGAGTCGCTGTCGTTCAGCACCAGCAGCGCGGTCGGCCGATTCAGGTAGAGGGCGCGCAGGACCTGCTGCACCAGTGCGGGATCGGCGCCGAGCTGGGGAAGGTACAGGGCGATTCGGTCTTGGACGCCTGCTCCGGCCGCGGTTGCCTCGGTCTGCGCGCCACTCACCAGCACCGCCGGCGCCGCCAGCGGCTTCTCCGGTACGCCTCCGCCATCATAGCGGACGTCGGTCGTAAACTTTGCCGAGTCCGCCGTTCCACCGCTCGAGAGGATGACCCGGGACTGGTCGAGCAGCATGCGGCGCCGCGCGATGCTGTAGCGCTGGAACCAGGTGCCCTGGTCTCCTCCCGGCTTGAGCCCGAACTGCCGGAACTGGTTCGCCACATACTGAGCGGTCATGTCTAGGCCACGACTCGGCGTGTCCCGGCCCAGCATGGAGTCATCGGCAATGATGCCGACGCGCCGGGCAACATCTTTCGCTGTAATCGTGGCGGCCGCCCGGTGGAGTGGTGCGCTGGTCTGGGCCACTCCTGCGGGAGCACCGAGGAGGACAAAGAGGACTGTGAGGTTCGAGCGCCGCATGCAAAGGTTCCGGGATCAGGAGAGTCGGGCTGATGATGGCGTAGACGGCCGGTGGTGGATCATAGTTTCATCCCGCTCGATCTGCCGACCCGTCTTGTTTGACTTCCCCAGCCGCGTCCGGATACGTTGCGCCTCCCATGCAGCGCACTGACCACCCCAATACGGCCCGCCTGGATTTACTCGACCCGGTAGAAGTGTCAAAGCTGGGTGGTCTGGAGATCGTCACCGAGGGAGTGGTCGAAGGCTTCCTCAGCGGGCTCCACCGCTCTCCCCGCCGCGGCTTCTCGGTAGAGTTCGCCGAACACCGGATGTACCAGCCGGGCGACGAGCTCCGCTATGTGGACTGGAAGATCCTGGGCCGCAACGACCGGCTGTATGTGAAGCAGTTCGAGGAGGAGACCAACCTACGGGCGATGATCGTGTGCGACACCAGCCGGAGCATGGCATGGTCGGGGTCGCCGGGTACGGTCCTGCCCAAACTGGCCTACGCGCAGCGGCTGATTGCAGCGCTGTCCCTGGTGCTGATCCGCCAACGCGATGCCACCGGACTGATCACGTTCGATGACGACGTGCGTACGGTCACGCCGCCCCGGGCGCGACTCAGCCACTGGCACCAGCTTCTCCAGGTACTGGCGGCCGCCCAGGCCGGCCGCGGCACCGCGGCGGAACCCGCGCTCCGGCGCGTAATCGGGCAGCTGCGCCGTCGGGGCCTGGTTGTCTTTGTCTCGGATCTATTGCTGGACCGGACCCTCGCACTCAAGGCGCTGCGCTTTCTCCGGCATCGCGGCCACCAGGTTCTCGTCCTCCATATCATGGATCCTGCCGAGGTAAGCCTCGCCGGGAACAATGAGGCGAGATTCGAAGATCCCGAAACGCGCGCGGCCGTGGTTCTCCGGCCGAAGGATTGGGCCGGCCCCTATCGCGACACGGTGCGGGGCGTGGTCAGTGAGTGGCGGCTGGCCTGCCGGCGTCACGGGATCGCGTACCATCAGGTCACCACGGACACGCCGTTCGGCGTGGTTCTTCGCGAGGCGCTGGCGCCGCCATCCCGTTCGGTATGATCAGCTTTCTGCATCCGTGGCTGCTAGCCGGGCTGGCTGCGGCGGCGATTCCGATCCTGCTTCATCTGCTCGCCCGTCGCGAGCCCCCCACCATAGTCTTTCCCGCCGTTCGGTACCTCGTCACCACCACCCGGGAACATCAGCGCCGGCTCAAGCTGCAGAACTGGTTGTTGCTGTGTCTTCGAACACTCCTGCTGGTCCTGCTGGTGCTGGCGGCGGCCGCTCCATCCATTCCGGAGACCGGTGTCGCGGGGCACGGCCCCAGCGCTCTGGTCCTCATCGTAGACAACTCGCCCAGCAGCGGTGCGGTGCTGAGGGGCACTCCCACGTTCCGGCAGCTGGTTGCCGCGGGCCGGCAGGTACTGGCCCGGGCCACTCCGGAGGATGTGTTGTGGCTCATCACAGCTGATGGAATTCCTCGCCGAGGAGACAAGGCGGCCCTCGATCAGCTCCTGACCGGACTGAGCATTTCACCCCGCCGGCTCGATCTCGGCGCTGCCCTAGGAATGGCCGAAGAGGTGCTCGGCCCTGAGCCCAAACCGGGTGAGATCGTTCTGCTGACTGATCTTCAGGCCAGCGCCCTCTCGCCCGCAAAGCCTTCTTCACCTCTGGTTGTGGGCCGGCCCGACGCTCCATCTCCGCCCAACGCCGGGATCGGTGGTCTCGACGCGGGCTCCCAGCCCTGGTCCCAGGAGGGAGGTCGGATCACGGTGACGCTGGTGGGAGACTCGGGCGCCGGCGTTCCCCTAAGCGCTCGGCTGGGCACTCGTCCGCCGGCGCAGGCGCTCGGGCATGTGGGAAGCGCAGCCACCATGGACATTCCCGGCGCGCCCAGTGGTTGGTGGGAGCTCAGCGCTGCGCTGGACCCCGACGAGCTTCGCGCCGACGACCGGCGAGTGATGGCTATCCGCATCGCTCCAGTTGCCCGGGTGAACTGGGACTCAACCGGCCGCTACGTCGCCGCAGCGTGTGAGGTGCTCGCATCCAACCATCGCATCGTGCGGGGAGACGAAGTACTGCTGGGAAAGCTGGGCCGGGGAGCCTCTGTCGTGCAGCCGCCCGACGACCCAGCCCGGATCGGGGCTCTCAATCGCTCACTTGCAGCGCGGGGGATCGGATGGAGCTACGGCGAGCTCTCGATCGAGCCGCAATTCACCGACAGCGCTGCCGCTCTCGGCCGCCACAGAGTTCTCCGCCGGTACTCTCTTCAACCCAGGGGCAGTGGCCGCACCGGCGTTCTCGCTACGGTAGCCGGAGCGCCATGGATCGTCCGTGGCGGTGATGTCGTGTTGCTGGGCAGCCGGCTGGAGCCCAGCTGGACCGATCTGCCGGTGTCGGCGGGTTTCATGCCTTTCATGGATCTGCTGGTGAACCGCCTGGCCCGGGGCGAGAGCGTGCTGGAGCAGGGCAGCACCGGCGACGCGGTGCGGCTGCCGGATCTGGCAACGGAAGTACGAAAGGGCGACCGTGGCTGGCGGGTGGAGGGCGGCGGGCTGTTTCGTCCGGCAGAGCCAGGGGTTCATTTCCTTCTCTCCGGGCGGGACACCATCGGCGCGCTGAGCGTCAATCCGGATCCACGTGAGTCCCGGCTGGAGCGCGCCACCGATGGCCAGACGCGGCGGCTCTGGCGCGGCGCGCGGATCATCTCCCTCGGCAAGGCGGGTGGCGCGGCCTTCTCCTCGGCGGCCCGAGGGGATCTGCGCGGCCCACTGCTGTGGACGGCATTGCTGGTGGGACTGGCGGAGGCCGGCTTTGCCAGCGGATGGAGACGGCGGGCATGACCCTCAAGCCGCTGCTCGACGCTTTCGAGCGAACCCCTGCGGTACTGGATCTCTCCGAACGTCTGCCTTCCCGGGCAACAGCATTGCGGCTGGGGGGCCTCCCCGGGTCGAGCGCAGCCGTGCTGGTTGCGTGGCTGGTTCGCTCCTTTCCTCAGCGACTGCTGACGGTGGTGGCTCCCACGCCGGCCGATGCCGAACGCTGGCTCAGCGATCTGGGTCATCTCACCGACGTCCCCACCGTTCTCTATCCGCAGCGCGAAGCGCTGGGCGAGGACGAGCCTCACTACGAGATTGCCGGTGAGCGCGCCGAAACCGTGCAGGCGCTGCTGGCGGGAAAGCTCAGGATCCTGGTAACCACCGCCAGAGCGACGGCAGAGCGCACTCTGCTGCCTGCCGCGCTGGAGCGCCTGCGCCTGTCGCTCTCGGTGGGCGACAAGCGTCCTCCGGCAGACGTCGCCCGAGACCTGGAGACCATGGGATACCGCCGGGTGCCCACGGTCACCGAGGTTGCCGAATACAGTGTCCGGGGCGGCATCCTGGACGTG
>DATKJJ010000357.1:0-4044 GCA_035543695.1 Gemmatimonadales bacterium
CGGTAGCGGAATTCTGAGGCGTATTCGACTTCCACCGGAAGACGCGCCATCTCTTCCAGCATGTACTCGCCGATGATCCCGGAGTGCCAGGAGGTGCCGCAGGCCGTGATGATGACACGCTCGAACTGCTTGAGCTCCTCATCCGTCAGGTTGAGGCCGCTGACGCGGGCGGTGCCCTCGTCTTCCAGCAAGTGGCCCCGAAGCGTGTTGCAGATGCTCTCCGGCTGCTCGCAGATCTCCTTCAGCATGAAATGGGGATAGCCACCCCGCTCCACCGTAGCGAGGTCCCAGTCGATTTGATTCACCGGCTTGCTGATTCGCGCCGTCTCCAGGTTGCGCACCCGGTAGCCGTCACGGGTGAGCACCACCATCTCCCCGTCGTCCAGGTAGACCACCGCGCGGGTGTGCTGCAGCAGGGGCGAGGCGTCCGATGCCACGAAGAATTCGTTTTCACCGACGCCCACCAGCAGCGGAGAACCGTTCCGGGCCGCCACAATGACCCCGGGCTCGTCCGATGAGATGAAGGCCAGACCGTAAGCCCCCTCTACGTCCCGCAGCGCGCTGGCGACGGCATCCTCGAGATTTCCGTGATAGAACTCGCCCACCAGGTGAGCCAGCACCTCCGTATCGGTGTCCGACTTGAAGGTATGACCGCGCTGCTCCAGCGCCTTTCGGATGGCGCCCGAGTTCTCGATGATGCCGTTATGGATGACCGCGATCCGGCCCGATTGATCGGTGTGAGGATGGGCGTTGGTGGTGGTAGGAGCTCCGTGAGTGGCCCAGCGGGTGTGCCCGATTCCGATAGTTCCCTGTGGCAGGTCCTGGTTCAGCTCGCCTTCCAAAACCGAGAGCTTCCCCGCAGCCTTCATGATCTTCAAGCCATGACCGTTCACCACAGCGATCCCGGCCGAATCGTAGCCGCGATACTCCAGGCGCCGCAGGCCTTCCAGCAGCAGCCCAGCTGCCTGACGCGGTCCGATATAGCCGACAATGCCGCACATGATGGTGAACCTCAGTCCAGGAGTTCTCGGCCTGCCGCCACCAGGGCTTCGGCCTCGGCTCTGCTCGGTGCTTCAGCGATCAGCCGCACGATGGGCTCGGTACCCGAAGGTCGGACGTGCAGCCAACGGTCGGCCCAGGCCAACCGAAGCCCATCGCGCTCGTCGGCGGCTGCATCGGAGAATCGCTCTCGGAGCCGCTGATAGAGAGGAGGCAGATCCGAACCGCGAGGTGCCTTTGCCTTGACGATGGTGTACCGGGGAGACTCGGCCACGAGTCGGGACAGCGTTACCCCAGTCTGGGCAAGAAGATGCAAGATCAAGGCCACCCCTAAGGGTGCGTCCCGTCCGATGTGCAGCTGCGGCAGCATCACGCCGCCGTTGCCTTCGCCGCCGATCAGCGCGCGCTCATCTCGAATGGTACGAGCCACGTTCGCCTCGCCCACAGGGGCCCGAACCAGGCGAGCACCACCGGCCCGGGCGGCATCCTCCACCACCAGGCTGGTCGAGAGATTCACCACCACCGTGGGGATGGTACCGTCAGTGCGGCGTCGATCCAACACGGCTTTGACCGCGAAGGCCAGCGTATAGTCCTCACCGATTGGAGTGCCGGTCTCATCGACCAGGGCCAGCCGGTCCACGTCGGGGTCCACGGCCAGGCCGATATCTGCCCGAGTGGTTTTGACCAGCGCGCTCAGCTCACCCAGGTTCTCAGGCACGGGCTCCGGAGCGCGAGGAAACCGACCGTCCATCTCCAGATTGATCCCATGGACCCGGCAGGAAAGCCGCTCCAGCAGTGGGAGGATAGCTCCGGCACCGGCACCACGCACGCAGTCGAGCGCTACCAGGAAGCGGCGCGCCCGGATGGCCGCCAGATCCAGCATCGGCAGGGCGAGGATGGCATCCAGGTGCCGTTCGATGGCCCCGGGATCCTCGCGGGCGCCGCCGAGGTCACTCCACCCCGCTCGCCGCGGCCCCTGCTCTGCCAAGGCGCGGACCGCGCCGCCGGCCTGGGCATCCAGGAAGATCCCATCCGGGCCCACGAACTTCAACGCATTCCACTCTATGGGATTATGGCTGGCGGTAAGGATCAAGCCAGCCGCCGCGTGATGATGCTCCACCGCCAGCTGCACAGTTGGAGTCGGAACAATTCCCAGGTCGATCACCTCTACTCCCACCGACATGAGCCCGGCTGCAGCAGCCCGCGTAAACATGGCTCCGCTGGTGCGGGCGTCCCGGCCCAATACGACGGAGGGACGCTCGGTCGGACGGGCGGAATGGTGAGTGGATTGTGAACGAGCCCAGGAACCCAGGGCGGCCGCATAGCGGGCGACCAGCTCAGGTGTCAGGTCGGTGCCCACGTGTCCCCGGATGCCGGAGACGCTGATCATCAGAGTGTCGGACATTCCGGCGAGGTTCAGCTGATCGGGAGCTGCGAGCCGCTGCCGAAGGCGCTGAGGAACGCCTCGACAACTCGAGCATCGAAGTGGACGCCGGCACACCTGCGAAGCTCGTCGATCGCCCGGGGCACAGGAAGCTGAGGACGATAGGCCCGGTTCGTGGTCATGGCATCGAACGCATCCACCACCGCCACGATTCGGGCTTCCAGTGGGATCAGCTCGCCCCGCAATGCATCCGGAAAACCACTGCCGTCGATCCGCTCGTGATGCGAGCGAACGATCCGGAGGACACTGGGTGACTGGGACAGAAAAGGGGCGAGAATTTTCTCTCCCAGAGCCGAGTGCTCCATGATGTGCTGGAACTCCTCGGGGGTGAGCGGTCCCGGTTTGTTCAGGATGAATTCGCGGGTGCCGATTTTCCCGATGTCGTGCAGCTCGCCCCCCAGTCGGATGTGCTCCACCGCATCATCCGCAAATCCCAGCTGAACCGCAGTTCGGGTGGCATAGCGGCTCACCCGACTGGAGTGCCCGCTGGTGTAGGCGTCCTTGGCCTCGAGCGCCTGCACCAGCGTCTGCACCCCATTGATCAGGGAGGAGCGGTTCTTTCGGTCGAGCTCGTGCACCCGCATTTCCAGCATCTGCTGGTAAAAGCGGTTCTCCAGAACCAACCGGCGCTTCTCCAGCGCCTTGTGGACCCGGGCCCGGACTTCCTCGATGATCACCGGCTTCGAGATGTAGTCCAAGGCGCCCAGCTTGAGGCACTCAACGGCGGTGTTGACCTCGGCCATTCCGGTCAGCATCACCACCGCCATGTCCGGGTAACGCTGCAGCGCCTCGCGCAGAAAGGTGACCCCGTCCATCTCCGGCATGTAGATGTCGGAGATACAGACCGGGATTTCGCCCACCCGTTTCAGCACGGCCAGCGCGTCAGCGCCGGAGGAGGCCTCGACAGGTGACAACCCCTGCGTCGCAATGACACGCGCCAGCACCTGCCGCACTTGAGCGTCGTCGTCCACAATGAGGCAGCGTGGACTGGCGCTATCGGAGATCGTGGCAATCACGCAGCGAAAGTAAACGGGGCCAACAGCTAATAGCCAATCGTCTTGCCCGCGATTACGCTTCACATGACCCCTCCCTCGCAGGAGCCCATGACCCGCATCCTCGAGCACGACCACGAGCACGGCTTTGCCACCCGATCCGTCCATGCCGGACAGATCATCGAGCCTCTGGCCGGCGCGGTCATGACCCCGATCTACCAGACTTCGACCTACGTGCAGGAAGGGCTGGGCAAGAACCGGGGATATGAGTACGCCCGTACCCAGAACCCGACCCGCGAGGCCCTGGAGCGCAACGTGGCCAGTCTCGAAGGCGCTACCCACGGCTTTGCCTTCGGCTCGGGATTGGCCGCGCTCGATGCCGTGCTCAAGCTTTTCAAGACCGGCGATCACCTCGTCTGCGGCGAGAACGTATATGGCGGCAGTCATCGGCTCATGGAGCGGATCTATGGCAACCTGGGCTTGCGGGTGAGCTTCGTAGACATGCGCGACGTCGGGAGTATCGAGCGCGCCCTCACCCCGGCCACGCGGATGGTTTACTGCGAGACTCCAACCAATCCGATGATGAACCTCACCGATCTCGCCGCAGTT
>DATKJJ010000358.1:0-4338 GCA_035543695.1 Gemmatimonadales bacterium
TCGGCGGTGTGCCAGCCGCTGCTGCCAGGCATCCATGTAGGTGTAGACCACTGGCGTGATATAGAGCGTAATCAGCTGGGAGAAGAGGAGGCCTCCCACCACCGCAATGCCCAGCGGCCGCCGCGACTCGGCACCGGCCCCATGTCCCAGCGCAATCGGCAGGGTACCCACCAGCGCGGCCATCGTCGTCATCATGATGGGCCGGAACCGCACGCTTGCCGCTTCGAGAATCGCATCCCGGGCCGTGGTCCCCTCGCGCCGCTCGGCCTCGATCGCGAAGTCGATCATCATGATCGCATTCTTCTTCACGATCCCGATCAGCATGATGATGCCGACGAAAGCATAGATGCTGAGGTCCTGACCGAAGATCAGCAGCGCGAGGAGCGCGCCGAACCCGGCGAACGGCAGGCCCGAGAGGATGGTCAATGGATGAATGAAGCTTTCGTACAGGATGCCGAGCACCAGGTAGATCACCAGGATGGCCAGAACCAGCAGAAGCAGCAGTCCCTGCTGGGCGGCCTGGAAGGCCTGGGCTGTTCCGGCAAAGCTGGTGCTGATACTCGCGGGCAGGACCTGCCGGGCTGTTTGCTCCACCCGCTCGACCGCCGTCCCGATGGAGACGCCGGGCTCGAGGTTGAAGGAAAGCGTAACCGACGGGAGCTGGCCCGAGTGGTTGACCGAAAGGGGGCCAGTCCCGGGCTTGACCTGGGCCAGGCTGCCCAAGGGGACCGAGACTCCGTTGCGGCCGCTGATGTGGAGCAGGTTCAGCGCCGTTAGATCCCGCTGGTACTCGGGCAGCAGCTCCATCACCACCCAGTACTGATCGTTGGGCGTATAGATGGTACTCACCTGTCGGGCACCATAGGCATCGTAGAGGGCGCTCTCGATCTGGTTCACGTCGATGCCCAGGGCAGCGGCCCGATCGCGATCGATACTCACCTGCACCTGGGGGTTCTTGATTTGCAGGTCACTGGTGACGTCGGTAAGACCGGGAACATCATGCAGCCGCTGCTCGAGCGTGGCCGCGCCCTGGTACAGCGCCTGGATATCGGAGCTCTGGAGGGTGAACTGATACAGGCTCTTCGAGCTGCGTCCGCCGATATTGATCACCGGAGGGTTCTGGACGAAGGCACGGATGCCGGGCACCGCGGCCAGCTTCCGGGTAAGTGACCGAGCCACATCGTCAGCCGACATCTCCCGCTGATCCCGCGGCTTGAGATGGAGGATGAGCCGGCCCTGGTTCACGGCACTGGAGCCGCCACCGCCTCCCACCGTGGACATGAACCCGTCCACGTTGGGATCTTCCTGCACAATCTCAGCGGCCGCGAGCTGGTGCTTGACCATGGCGTCGTAGCTGGTGCCCTCGGCCGCCTCGGTGGTCGCGTAGAGTTGGCTCTGGTCCTCACTGGGAATGAAGCCCTTGGGGACGATCCGGCCCAGCAGAACGGTGCCAATCAGAATGGCCCCACTGAAGGCCATCGTGAGTGGCCGGTGGTTCATGATCCAGTTGAGGCTGCGCTGATACCAGGCGTGGGACTTTTCCCATGCGGTCTCGATCATCCGGTACCAACGGCCATGCTGCTCGTTGGCCCCATGCGGCCGGAGCCAGCGGCTGCAGAGCATCGGTGTAAGCGTCAGCGAGATGACTCCTGATACCAGAATTGCCACCCCGATGGTCACGGCGAATTCCTGGAACAGCCGTCCGATGAGCCCGCCGAGGAAGAGCACCGGAATGAATACCGCCACGAGGGACAGGGTCATCGAGAGCACGGTAAAGCTGATCTCCCGGCTGCCCCGGACGGCCGCCTGCATGACCGGCTCTCCGCCCTCGATGTGCCGCACAATGTTCTCCAGCACCACGATGGCGTCGTCGACGACGAAGCCCACGGCCAGGGTGAGGGCCATGAGCGAGAGATTGTCCAGGCTGTAACCCAGCAGGTACATCACCGCGAACGTCCCCACCAGCGACATGGGGAGCGCCAGGCTGGGGATCATGGTTGCCCGCAAATTTCGGAGAAAGAGGAAGATCACCATCACCACGAGACAGAGCGCGAGGAAGAGGGTGAACTTCACGTCGCTGACGGATGCCTTCACCGTGAGCGAGCGGTCATTCAGGGTGGCGATATCGATCGCGGGCGGGATCTGGGGACGGAGCCGCTCGACCTCGGCTTTGACCCGCTCCGCCACGGCCACGGTATTGGTCCCGGGCTGTCGCTGCACCGCCAACACCACGGAGCGCTGCCCGTTGAACCAGCTGGCGCGCTTGGTGTCCTGGATGCTGTCAATGACTCGGCCGAGGTCGCGGAGGCGCACCGGCGCGCCGTCGCGGTAGGTCACGACCAGGGCGCCGAAGTCCGCGGCATTGTTGAGCTGACCTTGGCTTTCGACCGAGTAGGCCTTGTCGGTGCCCCAGAGAATTCCGGTCGGCAGGTTGACGTTGCCGTTCTCGATAGCGGTGGAGACCTCGTCGATACCGATGTTGCGGGAGGTCAATTCCTGGGGATCGATCTGAATCCGGACGGCGTACTTCATCGACCCGAACACCTGCACCTGGGCCACGCCATCTACGGTGGACAGCCGCTGGGCCAGGAACGTTTCCGCGTACTCGTTTAGCTGGGGCAGCGGGAGCGTGGTGGTGCGCAGGGCATAGTACAGAATGGGCGAGGACGACGGGTCCACCTTCCGGAAGCTGGGAGGCAGCACGTCCCGGGGCAGCTGGCGCTGCGCCTGGGAGATAGCGGCCTGTACGTCCTGGGCGGCGGCGTCGATATCGCGGCTGAGCGCAAATTGCAGGGATATCTGAGAGCTGCCCTGGGTGCTGGTGGAGGTCATGGTCTCCACCCCGGGAATGGTGGAGAACTGTTTCTCCAGCGGAGTCGCAACCGACGACGCCATCGTCTCTGGGCTGGCGCCAGACAGGCTGGCCGACACCGAGATGGTGGGATAGTCCACGGCCGGCAGGTCGCTCACCGGCAACTGCCGGTACGCCACCAGGCCAAAGATCAGGATCCCGGCCATGACCAGAGTGGTCATGACCGGACGGCGGATGAACAGCTCGGTGAAGTTCATAGTGCCCCCAACCGCGACGTGTCGGCCGCGGCCTTGATCTGAACCTTGGAGCCCTGCCGGAGACGGAGCTGTCCGTCCGTCACCACGCGGTCACCCGGCTGCACGTCTCCATTGACGATGGCGTAGTCGCCGGCTGTCCGGCTGACCGTCACCGCCCGGGTGGCGGCAGAATTGTCCTTCTGAATCACGAACACGAAGCTGCCTTGCTGCCCGGCAACCACGGCCGAAGCCGGCACCACGAGGGCGTTCGGCTCGACGTATAACTGCAACCGGACATTCACGAAGGCCCCCGGCCACAGCGCTCCGTCATCGTTGGGGAAGCGTCCCTTGAGCAGAATGGTGCCCGTGGCCGTGTCTACCGCATTGTCGATGAAGGTCAACGAGCCTTGGCTCGGCTCACCCCCGCCGCCCGGCTCGGCCCGGATCACCACGTCCTTCCCGCGATGCTCCTGAAGTAAAGGCAGATTCGGCGCGGGAACCGCGAAGCGGACCAGGATGGGCCGGATCTGATTGATCGTGACCAATGGCTGCGACGCATTGGCCCGCACCAGGTTGCCCTCGCGCAGCAGCAGGCTGCCGGTCCGTCCGGTAATCGGCGCCCGGATCGTGGCGTACTGCAGGTTGAGCCTGGCCGCCTCCACCGCGGCCCGGCTACCGGCCAGGCTCGCGCGGGCACTGGCCGCGGTGGTCCTGATCTGCTGGTATTGCTGGGCGGTCACATACTGCTTCTCGGCTAAGGCCTGGTAGCGGCTCGCATCCTCCGCCGCGTTTGCCGCCTGGCCACTGTCTCGGACCAGCGCAGCCATCGCCTGGTCCAGCGCGGCCCGGTAGGGCCGAGAGTCCAGCTCGAAAAGCACCTGCCCGCGCTGAACCTCGCCGCCCTCGGTAAAGGCGATTCTCCGCAACGTGCCTTCGATCTGGGATTGGACCGCCACGGTCTGAAGCGGCTCGACCTGGCCGGTGGCAGCCAGCTCGAAAGGAACCGAGCGACGTTCGGCGGTGGCCACCGTAACCGGCACTGGCGGCGGCGGCGGTGGATCGTGATCGGAGCAGGCTGCCAGCAACAGCACTCCCACAGTCAGCCAGCGCAGGGGGGAAGGGGGCATGGTCATCACCCGCTCACTCCTACCCGATCCATCCGGGAGCCATGGCCGGACTGCCAGTCCGCCAGAGCTTCCTTGATCACCTGGGACATGTAGGTGTATGCCTGCTCGAATTCGGTCAGCCGATCCAGAACCTCACGGCTTCGGATCGGTACGGTGGCACGGG
>DATKJJ010000359.1:0-2230 GCA_035543695.1 Gemmatimonadales bacterium
CGGGCTACCTCCAGCGCAGAGGTGAACGCGGCGGCGTCGGGAAAGCGAGCGCCCGGGTCCTTGGCCAGCGATTTCTCGATGACGGCGGGGATATCCGGCGGCAGTGCGTCGGCGGGAAGTGAGAGCTGTGGTGGCGCGGCGGTGAGATGTTGCGCGACGATGGATTGGGGCGAGCCTGAAAACGGAGCGTGGCCGGCGATCGTTTCGTATAGTACGCAGCCGAGCGAGTACAGGTCGCTGCGCCCATCGACGCTCCCGTCGGCCGCAGCCTGCTCCGGGCTCATGTAGGTCAGAGTCCCAATTGCCACCCCGGCTCCGGTCAGCCGCTCCGGCGCGGCGGCGGTGATCGCCTGAGCGATGCCAAAGTCGGCGAGCACAGCCTCGCCTCCCTCCAGCAGGATGTTCTCCGGCTTGATGTCGCGGTGGATGATGCCCTGCTGGTGGGCGTAGCTCAGCGCGGCAAGGACGTCCTCCCCGATGTCGAGTGCCTGCTCCCAGGGAAGACGGCCCTCGCGGGTGAGCCGCTGGCGCAATGATCCGCCTTCGACGTAAGGCATGGTATACCAGAGCTGTCCGGCGATCTCGCCGGAGTCGAAAAGCGGAAGAATGTGCGGGTGACGCAGCTTGGCCGTGAGCTTGATTTCGCGAAGAAAGCGCTCGGGTCCGAGGCCGGCCGCGACATGAGGATGGATGATCTTGAGCGCGACCAGCCGGTCCTGCTTCAGGTCCTGAGCCAAAAAAACGGTCGCCATGCCGCCACGGCCGAGCTCACGCTCGACGCGGAAGCGGTCGGCCAGGGCGTCATTACTGCTCATTACTTCGGCTGCGCCACCTCGATCGCTTCGTTCAAGTTCTCAACCGACCGGGTAGCGCCCTGCCTAACCTGCTCCCAGTTGGCGGCAGTTGCGGTGTTTACCCGGGTCAGGTCACGCTCTACTGTCCGGCGAGCGGCCCGAACGTTGTTGAGTGCCCGGTCGCTGACCGCGCCACCCCGTGATTTGGCCTGGGCCGAAAGCTCCTTGATCTGGCGATCGATGTCGGTGAGCTGCTGCCGAATGGATTGAACGAAGTTCTGCCGCTGGTCGAAGGTGAATTCGGGAGGAGCACTGGCGGTATCAGCGGCCGCCGGAGCGGGTTCGCTGGTGGCTGGGGGCGGAGTAGTGGTGTCGCTCACCCCGCCGGTTTCATTGGACCGCTGCTTCCGACAGCCGAGGCTTAGGATCAGCACGAATGTGGCTGCGGCAAAGGCAAATCGGCGCATTCGGTGCTCCTGGTTGAGAGGTCCGATCAAAGCGGCTATGAGGCTGTGATATGGCTCTGGCAGCGCGCTCAGCTCAAGGAAAGAGAACGAAGCGTCCTCCGCCAGTGGTGGCGATGACCAGACACATCGTGACGAACAGCAGATCGTAGTGCCAGCCATCGCTCGATTTTCCCCAGAACCCGGTATGCCAGACGAAGATCTTTTTCTGAATGGCCCCAAGCATCACCAGGATGAGTCCGAGTGCCGCCAGCTGAGGCAGAATGCCGAGCGCCACACCAGCCCCGCCGAACAACTCGGCCAGCCCGAGAAAGCGGGTGAACCCCGGACTCAGGCCGATGCTCTTCCCCCGGGTCACCGGATCTTTGGCGTGACTCCATCCGCTCCAGACGAAGACCACACCCACCAGGAGCCGCATCAGCAACAGGGCGAGATCACTGAATTGGGCCAGGAAAGGTTTCATAACGCTCACTCCGCCGCTTGCCGGGCCTACGGTTGAGGGGAACAGAAGCAGCAGGAGCCCCGGTCATTCCGAGATACGACCTGAGCTGAACCGTGCTTTGCTTGCGTACCAGTGCATGTACCAGGTCGGCCGTGGGCTCGGTCTCACCGATGAGCGATCTGATCTGTCCCGCTTCGCGAGCCAGGACCGGCACGCCATCCCGGTAGAGCACGCGATTGCTGGTGAGGGCGGGAATCCGTTCTCCCGGCGTGACGATGCCCGTCAAGTTAAGCGGATCGGCAGCGCTGATGCCGACCAGCCGGCCGCCTCCTTCCAGGCGACGAATCGAGCGGAGCTGACCCACGGCTTCGGGTAGAGCGAATTGCTCTCCGGATATCCCGGTAACGAACCGCCCGCCGCGAATTTCGCCTCGGGCCTCGAGCCGACGATATACCATCAGCAGCTCCCGCCAGAGTGGAGCACTCGATTCGCGCGCGAGCAGCCGCTTGTAGACCACTCCGTAACGGCGG
>DATKJJ010000360.1:0-6813 GCA_035543695.1 Gemmatimonadales bacterium
GATCCGGTTTTTGCTCGCGTCGTTCCCTGTCCCCAAGCGGAAGATCTCTGCGTCATCCCCCGGAAGGGCCGTCCCGGTATTCTGGCCCAGGCTGCAACCGACCCGGTGCGCTGGGGCAACGATTCGGTGGCCTTCTTCACCGGCGAGCTCCTGCAGATCCGGCCTCTCGCCAAGGGAAGACCTCGTCTCCTGCATTGGTCGGAGGTGCCGGCCCGGCCACGCCAGGTCACCTACTTCCAGGGAGGCGCCACCCCGCCGCCGACTCCGGATCAGATGTAAAAGCCACCCACCGTCGCCCGATCCAGCACCATTGAAGGTCCCTAGTGTCCCCGGCTACTTTCCGGGGCTTTTCTCTATTCACTCTTGGTGGGGTGGTTGATGAAACTGCTGGTCCTCGGCGCGGGTCTTCAGGGCTGCGCCTGCGCGTACGATCTGCTGCAGAATCCTGCGATAACCCAGGTGACCCTGGCCGACCTTCGGCCCGACAAGTTGCCCAAGTTTCTGGCCGGGGACTGGAACGGTCGTCTCCGCACGATCCGGCTCGATGTATCCGACTCGGCGGCTGTGCGGTCGGCGTTTGCGGGCCAAGCCGCGGTCATGAGCGCCATTCCCTACTACTACAACGGCCCGATGGCTCGGGCCGCGGTCGAGGGCGGCTGCCACTTCTCCGATCTGGGAGGAAACACCGAGATCGTGCTGGAGCAGAAGAAACTGCACCAGCAGGCGGAAGCCAAGGGAATCTCGGTCATTCCCGATTGTGGCCTCGCCCCGGGGATGGTCAACATTCTGGCGGCGGAGGGTATTCGCCGGCTGGACCAGGCGGAGAAGGTCAAGATCTTCGTCGGCGGTCTCCCCCAGGCTCCCGAGCCCCCGCTCAACTACCAGATCGTGTACTCGCTGGAAGGGGCCCTCGATTACTACACCACTCCGTCCTGGGTCCTGCGCGGCGGCCGGCCGGTGCAAGTGGACGCCCTCAGTGAGGTCGAGTCGGTGGAGTTCCCCTCTCCGGTTGGAACCCTGGAGGCCTTTCACACCGGGGGCGGCATCAGCACTCTGCCGTTTGCCTATCAAGGCAAGATCGACGTCATGGAGTACAAGACGCTCCGCTATCCCGGCCATGCCGCCGTGGTGCGCCCCATCCGCGAGCTCGGCCTTCTGGCCAACGAGCCGATCGAGGTCAAAGGGAGCAAGGTGGTGCCGCGGGACGTCTTCATCGCGGCGGTGAGCCCCAAGCTCTCCAGACCAAACGGTCGCGATCTGGTGGCCTTGCAGGTGCAGGTAACCGGAGCCAGGCAGGGTAAGGCCACCTCCGTGACCTTCCGTCTGCTCGACTACTACGACGCGAAGCACGGCATCAGCGCCATGATGCGGACCACGGGGTATTCTCTTGCGATCACCGGGCAAATGCAGGTGGACGGCCGGGTTACCGCCAAGGGCGTGCACACACCCGACGAGGCCATTCCGTTCCGGGATTACGTCGCAGAGCTGGGCAAGCGGGGGATCAGAATCGAGGAGATCTGAAACGGAACCATTGCTGAGATCCGCGTGTTGGGGGAGACGTGGTACTCATGGAGAGGGCATGCTGGATTTCAGGAAGTTATGGCAGGACGGGTTGAGCTTTGAGGCTTTCGTGGCTTCGTGCAAGGCCCAGCACTGTGGACTGTGGCAGGGGGTGTATAATCTCGCCCGGGTTCCGGACTGGGCCCGGAATGCCATTCCGTCGGGCGCCGCCCTCAAGCTGCTGGTGATTGCGGAGGATTGGTGCGGCGACGCCTCCAATACCGTACCGGTGGTCGCCAAGCTCGCCGATGCTGTTCCCGGGCTGGAGCTCAGGGTGATCCTGCGGGACGCGAATCCCGAGGTCATGGACCGTTATCTCACCAATGGGTCCCGGTCGATTCCCGTCGTGATTGCGCTGGATGAGAACTATCAGGAGCTCGGCCATTGGGGTCCCCGGCCCACCGAGCTGCAGGCCTGGGTGATGGCCAATCGCGCCACCATGCCCAAAACCGAGCTTTACCCCAAGGTTCGGAAGTGGTATGCCAAAGACCGCGGAGAAACAACGCTGCGTGAGGTGTTGGAGGCTGCGGGATTCTCGGTGGCGAAGGTTGCTTGAGGCCTCTTAAAACATCCACCCGGTTCCGACCGAAGGATTAAACCCGTCGGGACCGCCGGCGAAGTTGAAGGTAAAGATTGTCGAGCGCAGGATTCGAAGGCCTACCCCGCCGCCCCCGCCTACTTTCACTTCGTCCAGGGTCAGCTTGAAGTCTTGCTCGAAGACCCGGCCGGCGTCCATAAAGGCCAGCAGGGTGATAGCCCCGAGATCGCCAAAGGCGATCAGGTCGTGACGGACTTCAAAATTCCCGAACAGCGCGTGCCTGCCCGCAAAGCGCCCGGTATCGAACGACCGGTGCGAGTACTGGCCGCCCAGAACCGAGATCTGGTCTTCCCACGATGGGATGATGTACCGGGCATTGAGGGTGGGCGTGCCTCCCATGCCGGATGCCACCAGCCGGGCCGCCAGCACGGTTCCCTCAAATGGGCTGACGTAGCCCCGAAGCACGGTATAGAGCCGGGTGTAGCCGTCGAGCCCCGATCCCACTTGAGCACCGGCTTCGAGCAGCAGGCCACGATGCGTGTTGTACTCGAGGTCCCGGGTGTCGTAGATCAGGGCGAGCCGGCCCGTCACGTCATCTTCCTTGCGTTCCGGCCCAAAGTCCGATTGAAAGAGCGACGGTCCTGGCAGGGTGGTGAAGCGGGTCCACTCGATGTTCGCCTGCAGGGCGACCTGCCAGGGGCCCCGGAGCCGGCGGGTCAGCTCAGCCTGTCCGCCGTAGCGGATGCGTCGAACCCGGTAGAGGAATGGATTGGCGTCGGTGACGAGGTCGTCATTTTTCACCGTCTCGTTGCCGATTCCGAAGTACCCGAAGCGAGCCTCTCTCCCCGCCGCGGCAAGCGCCTTCAGCCGCCAGTTGTTCCACAGTTGCGGTGCCCGAAACCGGGCGACGATGTAGCGGCTACCGCGTGAAGTGAAGCCGGCTTCGCCGGTGATCGAGGCGTTGTTGACGACCCGATCCTCGTATTCCGCTGCCTGGAAATGGTGAACCCGAAAAGCGAGAACGGGCCCGTCGTTGGAGCCGCCGGTGAGGTAAGGAAAGAAGCTGGTACGCCACGGAATGTCGCTTTTAGTCTCCTGAGCGCATACGCGCTCACCGCTGAGCAGTGCGAGCAACACAACGATGGAAGCAATCCGCATCGGCCTTCCCTGGAACAAGAGCCTGGTCACGTACTCTGCGGGGATTTAGGCTCCGCAAGAACCGAAAGTCAACCGAGGGCGGAGCTCCTCGCTGCTTGCTGCCCCGGAGGTCGCTTCCTAACTTGTCGGCTTGAGCTCCTCGCCTCTTGAAGACGGCGCCGATCCGTTGCGGATCGATCCTCCCCCTGCCCACCGCTGGTCTGAGGAACCGTTCGATCTGGTTCGCTTGGCCGTGGGCAGCGTTGCCCTGCTCGGGACCATACTCGCCGTGGTGCTGGCGGTGGTTACTCACGACGCCCGCATGCTCCAGCTGGTCGGCGCGCTTTGGGCCGTTTACGGCTTGACCGTTGGGTTCCTGTCCGGAGTGCTGGAGCCGGTCCTGGATGGTTTGTTCCAGCTCCTCGTCAGCGGAGGCCTCACTCGGGTCGGCACCGGCTATTCCAGCATCGAAACGCTGGCGGCCCACGGCCACCATGAGGCTGCGGCGGAAGCGTACGCGGAACGGGCCCGAAATCCCGCCGAGAGAGTCGAAGCCACGCTGCGCCGCTCTCGGCTCCTTACCGGGCCGCTCTCCGAGCCGGAGAGCGCCGCGGTCGAGCTCGATAGTCTGCGCGCTCATGCGCTCACGCCCCGAGACGACGTTCGGGTGGGGCTTGCCCTGGTGGATCTTTACGAGAACCGGCTCGATAATCCCGGGCGCGCAATGGCGGAGCTCCGGCGACTCATCGATCGGCATCCCGCGGGGCAAGGTGCTCGACAGCTCCGAGCCGCGCTACGCGCCCTCAAGTCGCGGCGCGCTCCCGACATTCCATCCACCTGATGCCCGGCCGCCGCCGGCTCGACCCTGAAGTGTTCGATCTGCCTGTGGCGAAGATGCGCGCCGGGTACTACTCCGACAAGTACTTCGTCCGGTCTCGAGACATTCTTCTGGCCGAAGGCTATCGACCCCGAGTAACGATGCAGGTGTTCGGGAAGAGCTCGGCCCTTCTCGGAGGGATCGATGAGGCGATTGCCATCCTGAAGGGGTGCGCCATCGAGTGGTCTGAGCTCAAGGTCTGGGCGTTGTATGACGGCGATGAGGTGCAGCCCTGGGAAACCGTCCTTCTCATCGAGGGACCCTATGATGCCTTCGCTCACCTGGAGACGCTGTACCTGGGTGTGCTGTCTCGGCGCACTCGGGTCGGAACCAACACTCGGAGGGTGGTGGAGGCCGCTGCGCCCAAAGAAGTTCTGTTCTTCCCCGCCCGGCATGATCACTGGCTGGTCCAGACCGGAGACGGCTACGCGGCACACGTAGCCGGAGCAACCGGTGTCTCGACTGACGCCCAGGCGTCCTGGTGGGGCAGTGAAGGGGTGGGTACCGTGCCCCACGCGCTCATCGCGGCATACGGAGGCGATACCGTGGCGGCGACCCGCAAGTTTGCCGAACATCTCGGGCCCGGCGTGAGACTGATCAGCCTGGTCGACTTTCATAACGATTGTGTGCGGACCTCGCTCGAAGTAGCCGAGGGTCTGGGTGAGCGGCTGCACGGAGTGAGACTCGATACCAGTGAAATGCTGGTCGACCGTTCTCTGTGGCAGGAGATGGGACAGTTTAGGCCCACTGGTGTGAATCCACAGCTCGTGTGGAATGTTCGTCGCGCCCTCGATGAGGCCGGCCACGGTAAAGTCAAAATCTTCGTCTCCGGTGGATTCACCGCCGAGAAGATCCGCGACTTCGAGCGGGCCAGCGTCCCCGTAGATGGCTATGGAGTGGGCTCTTCTCTCTTCGAGGGCAGGTACGACTTCACTGCCGACATCGTTTTGCTGGAGGGCAAGCCGGCGGCGAAGATCGGCAGAGGCTTTCGGCCTAATCCTCGAATGGAAGAAGTCGTGTGACGCAACGCACAGCGGCCATATTCACCCGATCTATACTTGGCCACAGTGGGAGCGTTGCTGGACGGCGAACTGCGAGACGTCCGAAAAAAGCCCTGAGTCCCCTGCTCTGTTGGCCGGACGAGTCGTTCACTCCAGCGCTTTCGCTGTAATCTCCCATCTTCCCCCCCTTCTTCTTCATCTCGCGGGAACGGGCCCAACGGCCCGTTCCACCCACCTTTTTCATTTGCCGGTCCGCAGTCCACAGACGTCAGCACTTCTGCTGCTTCTTCTTTGCAGCATTCGACCAGATGGCAACTGGCGGCTGCCGACTGAGGACTGACGACTGACTACCATGTGACCCAACCCACAGCCGCCCTCCGAGCCGGACCGTTTACTTCCCAAGTCATCGGAACGGATGTCCTGGCTCACTCAAGCTGGAGGCGAGAACATGCCACGCGGGGATAAATCCTCTTATACGGGCAAGCAGAAGCGCCAGGCGGAGCATATCGAAGAAGGCTACGAGAAGCGTGGCGTCTCTCGAGGGGAGGCGGCACGGCGCGCATGGGCCACCGTGAACAAGGAAACCGGCGGCGGCAAGAAGAGTGGCTCGGGACGAGGCAAGAAAACAAACCGCAGCTCCTCCCGGAAGGGCGGCAAGAAAGGCGGACGCGCCTCCGCCTCGACTCGGGGGCGCCGGTCGTCCGCGAGCCGTAAGAGCACCAGTCGTGGACGCTCCAGCAGCAGTCGCAGTTCCGGGCGGTCCACTTCCAGCCGCAGCCGCTCGGCCGGACGAAAGAGCAGCCGTTAGTATCGAACGCCGGACCTAAAAAAAGGAATGCCACCGAGTGGTGGCATTCCTTTTTCCATGGGCGAAGCTCGGACATTTAGTCGCTGGCTTTGCCGCCCAGACCGATCGACATACCCAAAGAGGCAACCAGGTCATTCTGGAAGTCGTCGCCTCCACCGAAGTCTCCGTTGTACAGGTAGTCTTCCAGATCGAGCCGGAAACCGATCCTGTTGTCATCGCCTCCGCCGAATCGGAAGCCCAGACCGAGCACGCCGCCAAAGTCGGTCTTGCTGGCGTCGTTGTCGAACGGGTTACTGCCCCGAGACAGCAGGGCTGGTCCGCCGGCAAGATAGAATCCCACGCTGTTGGTCACCGGCGAGAGCGCCAGCAGCAACCGGGCATTCGCCAGCAGGAGATCGGTGTTTCCGCTCTGGTTGACGGTCTCGTTACCGATCTTGGCGGGAGCGTATCCGCCCGTCGCCTCGAACCCGAGCCTCCCGGTTCCCCAGAATGTCAGCCGCACTCCCCCGGCGGCGCCTGTGTTACGGGAGATATCCTCGTCCAATGCACCCACCGAGTTGCTGGTTGGGATGTATGCGCCGACCCACGGGGTGAGCTCAACTCCACCCTGCGCTGCCGCCGGCGTTGCTGCCGCTGAGATCACAGCGAGAGCGGTGACTGAACCCGCCAGTGCTCCCATCAGCTTTCGTATCGACATACCCACTCCTTATCAGAAGCTCTTGTGGACACAAACTGGGCGCTGGTTGACCCGCGCTGTTCGTGCGCCGGATTGGTTCCGGACTGACCAGGATGGCCGAGAGTGGGCTAGCACGCTGTGAAATGAGTCACCCGGGCTGGGTGAGCCGGCCGTAAACAGAAGAGGCGGCATCGCTTGCGCGATGCCGCCTCGGCT
>DATKJJ010000361.1:0-3600 GCA_035543695.1 Gemmatimonadales bacterium
ATCGGATCAGGCCAATCCACTGCATGCCTACGCTGCATCTGGAACCTACACGGTGACGCTCGCCGTCACCGATAACGGCGGCGCTACCACTCAGACGTCGACCGAGGTCGACGTCTCCGCTGCTCCCCCTCCACCGAGCAACCAGCTACCCCAAGCCGAGTTCGAGATCCGCTGCCATGATCGGTTCTGCAGCTTCAGCGACAAGAGCAAAGACGATGATGGCAACGTGGTGAGCTGGAACTGGGACTTCGGCGACGGGCAAAGCTCGGACCAGCGCAGCCCGTTCCACTTCTACGCCGATGAGGGTCACTACGACGTGACCCTCACGGTGACCGACAACGACGGTGGATCGGATAGCAAAACCCAAAAGGTCGACGTCAAGGACTAACTGCCAAGAGCGAGCTCCCGCCCGCTGGATCGCTCCCAGTTCACGAAGAGAAACCCGCCTGGCGCCTCGAACGGCGGCTCCCCCTTGGCCGCCGTGACCTGCAGCTGCAGCTCGTCGATCTTGTTCTTCGAGCAGTCCCAGCAGCTCAGGGCAAAATCCTTTTCCCCCCGGGTGCGCGACAGAAGCATCACATGGACCTGCGCGTTGCTGGTGACCAGACTGCCGTTTCGGTAGAGGTGGCCGACTGACCACAGGGCAACGGCGCTGTTGATGGTCGGCACCAGGGGCGTGTGTACCGTGGTGATGCCGTGGTAATAGAGTCCCATGATCACGCCGCCGAACCTGGGATGATGCGGCACGTCCTTCGTCTGCACCCGATCCAGCACCAGCTTCCAGTGAGCGGCATCCTTGGTGGTGAACTCCGCCGTGCCGTTCACCGAGTCGCCCGCCGCGCCCCTGTCCCAGGCAGTCAGGCTGAAGGTTCCCTCAATCGGCGCCACATTGTTCGAATACGGCCCGGACTGGGCCTGAGCCTCGAGGGTCGCGCGCTCTTCGCCGAAGGCGGGAAGCACGGGGCGAAGGCTATCGGCAAAAGGAAATGGGCCGGGTAAAATCTGGATGACCGTTCCTCCCCCGCTCACTCTGATCGCGTGAGTCTTGGTTCGGCCGGTGGTTGAGTCCCCGGCGACCGTTAGGTGAGTCTCCATCCCCAGCTTCTTGTGCGAGTCACCCCCCACCGGGCAGTAGACCTCGTATGAGCCTGGCTTCAGGTTCACCCGCAGCGTGGCGCTCGAGCCCGGCTGGATCAGCTCGGTCCGTTGCTCGATTCCATTGCCTTCGATCTCGAGTTGGTGCGGGATGCTACCCGTGTTCTCCACGGCAACCGTCACCGGACCTCCAGGGAGCGTTTGCCGGGACAACTCGACCTTCCACTCTGAGAGTGTGGCGTGCAGCTGGGTGGCGCCGCCGGGTTTCGGCAGTCTCAAATGGGGCGCAAACAGTATCGCTCCAGCCACCAGGGATGCGGCGCTGGGCAGTGCGCGGAGGTATCTTCGGGTCATACCGGTCTCCTGACGAGGTGGAGTTGATGTGCTCGCGCCGAAGACCGATGTGGGCGGAAGGTTATTCCCGGGAATAGACTGCCCTCCGGCGGAGTCTTACCGGCAGGGCACCCAGGCTGACAGCCAGGAGGATCGTGGATCCGACCGAGGTGGGACGATTCGAGGCAACTGTGCTGCCGCACCTGGATGCGGCGTACACCCTGGCGCGATACCTCTTGCACAACGAGGACGATGCCAAGGATGTGGTGCAGGATGCCTATCTCCGGGCTCTGAAGTATTTCGGCGGGTTCCGCGGCACCAGCGCAGGTGAAGGCCGCCCCTGGCTGCTGGCCATCGTCCGCAACACTGCCTTCAGCCGACGCCGCCGTCAAAGCCAGGGAGCCGCAATCACCGAATTCGACGAGCAACTGCACAGTGACGCAATTGAAGATGTTCACCCCGAATCCGAGCTCCTCGGATCTGATGCCCGCGAATCTTTGCATCAAGCCATCGATGATCTGCCCCTCGAATTCCGTGAGGTCATCATCCTGCGTGAGCTGGAAGGGATGTCGTACAAGGAGATCGGAGAGGTGACCGGGGTACCGCTCGGGACAGTCATGTCCCGCCTGGCCCGTGCCCGCGATCGATTGCAGCGGGCGTTCTCGGCCGAGCGGAGGGGCATACGATGACCCACGACGAAATGCAGCTCCAGGTCGATGCCTATCTGGATGGAGAGCTGGCGTCGCGCGATGCTCGAGAGCTGGAGGCGCATCTCCAGAAATGCACGGAATGCTCCGCCCTTCGGGATGCGCGAGTGGCCTTGAGCGCCGCCATCCGGAGAGAAACTCCGCCCTTGCAGGCATCCCAGGAGCTGAAGAGTCGCATCCGCCAGGCGGTGACGTCGGCCGGCGGAGCTCAGAGCCTCCGCCCTCGACCGGTACCTCCTGCCTGGCGCTGGCTTGGCCTCGCCGCGTGCCTTGCTGTTGCCGCGCTAGGCGGCTGGCAGGTTGGCGTGCGTCGAGCGGCGGACAGCACGCTCACCGATCAGCTGCTCGCGAGCCACGTCCGCTCACTCATGCCTGGCCATCTCACCGACGTAGTCTCATCCGATCAGCACACGGTCAAGCCGTGGTTCAATGGCAAGCTGGACTTCTCCCCGCCGGTCTACGATCTCGCCGCGCAGGGGTATCCGCTGGTCGGGGGGCGGATGGATTATGTCGGTGGCCGTCCCGTAGCGGCGCTCGTCTATCAGCGGCATCAGCACCTGATCAACGTCTTCTTATGGCCTGCACTGCAGAACGCCCCAGGAGAGCGCACCCCGGTCACTCGGCAGGGTTACCATCTACTGGGCTGGACCGGCGGTGGCTATGAGTGCTGGGTGGTGTCGGATGTCGGCACTGCGACCCTGACCGAATTCGCCGGGCTCCTGGGACAACAGGAGGGCGCCGGTCAGTGGAAACCCTGAAGAGGAAGTTAGGGAAGCGGGACAGCCCCCTCGGCATGAACCCGGAGCGACGACCCAGTTTCCGGCGGGGTGACACCGGGAGGTAGGCGCAGATCGACTCGGTCGGGGCCAACCACACCAACGACATGCAGGTGATTGCCCATGTTGATCACCTGCTCAACTTCCATCTCAAAAGGAATCGGACCATTCCCCGGCCGGAGACTGCCCAGCGGAATTGCCAGAAGACCGCCGTTTGCGGGTAATACGGAGTAGCCCAGCAGCTCAGCCGTGATCCGGTCTGGAGGGTGCGCATAAACCGAACCCTTAATCCCTGCCGCTCTCACTTCTCCTTCAACCAGCACGACCAGCCGATCGGCCAAGCGAAACGCCTCCTCTCGGTCGTGAGTCACCAGAATGGCTGTAGCGGTGAATTTGGCCAGCAACCCGGGCAGCTCTGCCAGCAGCTGGATCCGGGTGCTCCGGTCCACTCCCGCCAACGGCTCGTCCAGCAGGGTGACTGGAGCTCGAAGCGCGAGCGCCCGAGCCAGATTGACTCGCTGAGCCTCACCGCGAGACAACCTACGCGCGGACCGGTCCAGCAGATCGGTCACCCCGCAATCTCTCGCCGCTTCCTTGAGGCGAGCTCCGCGCTCCGCCGAGGGGACACCGCGCAATCGGAGTGCGAGATCCAGGTTCTCGCGTACGGTGCCTCGGAGGAAGACAGCGTT
>DATKJJ010000362.1:0-8477 GCA_035543695.1 Gemmatimonadales bacterium
TTCAGGACCATGTTCCCGCTCGAGCAGTGTGTCGACCCGCAGACCGAGGGCCAGTTCGATGGTCTCACAGGCGGCCCGGGTGGGGGCGATGATGATTATTCGCCCCTTGGGATGGGGAGCGTGTCGGTAAGCGTCTGGATCGGGGGGAAGGTGGTGGTCGCGCGAGGGGTGCATGCGGGAAGATAGTATTACGAAACTCCTAAAACCCCGGCTGCAGCTGCAACTGCCAGACCCAACCTTTTTCGGGTCGTTGGAAGGGGCGAACCAGATCCAGCTCGGCGACAGCAAAGCCCAGCAGATTGATCCGCAGACCCGCACCAGCGCTGAACACCGGGTCGCGGGTTCCGGAGCCGAGGACTGAAGGCCTGTTTTGGCTGTCCCAGGCCAATCCTCCGTCGCCGAAAACGGCAAATTCCACCGGGAAGACCCCGTAATAACCGGATCCTACGCCCAGCGCGCCAAAGAGCGGGAACCGGAGCTCCGCGTTTGCCACGACCATGCGGCTGCCCAACAGCTGGTCGAAGACCGGACAGGCGGTCGGGTTGGATACGCTGGCCGTACATTCGGAGGAGTTGAACGAGCCATAGCTGTAACCTCGAACCAGGCCGGGAGAGCCCAGGAAAAGCGGCTGCAGCCGGTCGCTCTCACCACCGGTTCCGTAGCGCCCGTAGTGCATGATGCGGGTGGCAATGGTGAAGGGACGCATCGGCAGGAAGTACTTCCGGAAATCTCCCAGCACTCCCAGGTAACTCAGCGTGCCCGTCGTGGGCGATACCTCGAGCCGATAACGCTGCCCCACGATGGGCCCGGTTGCCCCGGACAGCGAGTTGTCGTACACCAGGGCGGCGGTGGCAGTGGCGAGGTTGATCGCTCGGCCGGCCGGCAGATTGACGTTGTCATCCAGAACCTGCTCTCCGGTGTTCAAGGAGTAAGCCTGGGTCTGGAGCTCCCGATCGAAGGTGATGTTGCTGAAGCCCGCCTGAAACTCCAGCCGCTGAACCGGGCTGAAGGGATACGACAGCAGGCCGAAGAAATCGCGGTTGGTCTGTCTCTCAATCAGCTGTTGATCGACCAGCGCCGGCTCGCCACCCACGTTGCTCTCCCCCTGGGCAAATGCCCCCGTGATATAGGGAGTTTGCTGGGCTATTGCCCCCCAGTTGAGCCGGTGGCTGATGTTCTGGTATCCCACCACTCCGCTGACGTCCTTGAGGCTGCCCTGAATGTTGAGGCCGGTCACCAGGTTGTGGTTGCCCAACAGGTCGCTGAAATACAGGGAAGCCCCGCCGCCAATGAAGGTGCCGAACTGGGTACTGCCCACCGCCAGGGAAGGTTGGCCCACGTACGTCAGCGACAGGCGCGGCTTGTACGGGTGCTCGGGGAACTCGGTCTGGGACGGCAGTCCCTTGTTGGGGTCGTTCAGGAGATTCACCAGCGTTTCGTCCGTGCGCTGCAAAGGCGGCAACACCGCCGCACTGGCCTCGGGCTGTCCGTACGGCCGGTACGCCACCGACGGTTCTGGCACTACGGATTCCGGCGCATCTATGGCATACAAGTCGTATCCATTGGAGCGAAACAGGCTGTACATCAGCCGGCCGGAGCGTTGGGCCACCGAGAGAGCCGGGCTGGTTGCGGTGATCCCACTGACTCCGGTAAACAGATCCGTAAGCCGGTTCACCTGGCCGGTTGCCAGAGTCAGCCGGTAGATGTTGGTGATCCCGTCAGGATCGGACAGGAAGTAGAGAGTTGAACCGTCAGGAGACCATTGCGGATTCAGCTGCCGAACGGTGCCGGCGTCGGCCGCACGGCTGATCCGGCCGGTGGCCAGATCCATCAGCGCGATGGTAATCGAGCCGAGCTTCAGGTTGCTCAGTTGGGTGGTGAATCGGTCGGTTGCGAACGCGAGCGTCTTGCCATCCGGAGACCAGGCCGGCTGGAGATCGGCGAACTGATCGTTGGTTAACCGCCGCAGGTTGTTGGACTGAAGATCAAAGACGTACAGATCGGTCAGGCCCCCCGCCAGACCGGTGAACGCGATGGCGTGTCCATCAGGCGACCAGCTGGGGTTCAGAATCTGGCCCAACTCCTTGAACCGGATTTCCCGCTCCCGTTTTTTCCGGTCCACGTCATAGAGAACCAGAACCGGGTGTCCCCCACTGATCCCGGCAAAGACAAAGCGCTTGCCGTCCGGCGACCAACTGCCGGCGGATTCGATGAACTCCAGGCTCTGATAATGGGCGTCAACCGCGGTCTTGGTGATCTGGCGCAGCACCTTCCCAGTTCGGGCATCGGCCAGAAACAGATCGATTGAGAAGAGGTCCCGGTCCGAGAGGTACATCATCCGGCTGCCGTCCGGGCTCAGAGAGGGTGCAATGTTGTAGCGGTTTTGATCGCCCCGAGCTGCCACGATTCTGGGCCCCAGCTTCTCGGCCGGGCTGGTCTCCGCCATGATGGGCTGATACGCCTGGCGAAGCTCGGTGTGCCAGCGGGCGACCAGGTCGTCGGGGCTGAGTGACAGCACTTGCCGGATTGCCTGGTCTACGCCCCGCCTCCGAGCGGCCTGCCGCAGCAGCTGGCCGATGGCCTGGTTGCCCCAGTGGCCCGCCACATAGGCCAGCAGCGCCTGACCGTAGCGGTAGGGGAAGAAGCGCGGATCGTCCAACTGCCTGAAGGTGGGCAGACTGTCCCTGGCGGTGTCCTGCACCGCGCCGCGCATCCACATGGCGGTCGCGGGATCGACTGGGCCAAGGGACAGGTATTCTGCCATGCCCTCGATGAACCAGAGCGGGAGTGCCGTGGCCGCAGGAAGCGCACCGAGGCTGGTGGCTCGGCCGCTCCCGGTGATGTCGTACTGAAACGCGTGTACCAGCTCGTGGCCAATGACGTGGTTGAGGTCCTCCAGCGAGCCACCCACCGGCAGCACGATACGCCGCCGCAGCGCCTCGGTGACACCGCCGGTGCCCTCACCGATGTCGCCCCCGATGGCGTTGGTCTCCTGAAATTCCGAGGGACTGGCGTAGAGAATCAGCGGCTGCCTGCCCGACAATTCGTGATGAAACACGGTGGAGAGCCGAGTGAGCCACCGCTCGGCCATCCGGGCCGCCTGACTCGCTGCGACCTGTTCGGCGGGGTAATAGTAGATGTCAAAGTGCTCGGTCTTGAGCACCTTGAAGTTGAAGTCCTGGTATTGAACCTTGTTCCGGCCGAAGTATTGCGCCTGCAGGGGTGCTGCGGTCAGGGCCAGAAAGGAGAGGAATAGCCACGCCTGACGCCGGCTAACACTGAGCAAACGAAGCATGTGGGAGAATGGACCGCTGAAATTGAATGGGCCGTGAGCCAGAGCACAGGTAGGCCCACGGTTGAACGGGGAGAGCTCAGCTGGATTTGCCAGGGGCCCGGCGAGACCTCGAGGGTTGCAAAGGCCCGATCTGATCCTGTTGGTCCAGCCACTGACATACGATCGCAAACGCCGCGTCCCGGTCGAGGTTGAAGGTCTTCATTAAATACGGGACTGCGCCGTACATGTTGGTCCGGCCGTCGGCCCGAAGCTGCCGGAGATAGCGGAAGCAGTGCGCGGCCGGGGGAGAAGAGAGTTTCATCTACCGAACATAAACCGAAGACGCTACCCACTCAAGCCGGTTGCTGGAAGGCCCAAGTTGGCGCAAGAGACGGTTTCTCAGCGCTTTCGACTCGACTTGACACCGCCAAAAGTGGGTTCCATACTAGGGGCCTCAACGTACGGCAAGTACTCAGTGTCTTGAGCTACCGCCCTGCGGATCGCGTGGCTGGGTTGTCCGTTCCCCCCGCGCTGCTCTTCATCCGAGCTCACCATCGCCAACGTCGAGCTAACCATGTTGCGCCGGATTTTCTCCTTCTTCAACAAAACGGATATGGAGGCAGGTATGGCTGGGGAATTCTTCATCGGTGAATCGCTCGTGGGAGATGGCAACGAGATTGCCCACATCGACCTCATCATTGGCTCCAAATCCGGACCGGCTGGTCTGGCCTTCACCCAGGCGCTCTCCCACAACTCCGACGGCTTCTCTACCCTGCTCGCTGTGGTCACGCCGAACCTCCCCGCCAAGCCCGACACCTTGCTCTTCAACAAAGTCACGATCAAAGGTGCCAAGCAGGCGGTTCAGATGTTCGGCCCGGCCCAGGCGGCGGTGGCCCGTGCGGTAATGGACAGCGTGGCCTCGGGCGTCATTGACAAGAGCCGCGCCAACGACCTCTGCATTCTGGTCGGCGTCTTCATTCACTGGCAGGCCGAGAGCGACAAGAAGATTTACGACTACAATTATCAGGCAACGAAGGAGTCGATCCAGCGGGCCCTGCAGAACAAGCCCACCATCGACGAGGTGCTGCAGCGCTACAAGGCTGCGCGGCACCCCTTCGCCAGTGGTGCCGAGGGCTGATCGTACAGTCCCGCTGATACCGGATTTTTCGAGGGGCGGCCCGCTGCTGGGGCGCCCCTCGTCTTTTAGAGTCAACCGTTCAGGAGAAGTGGTGCCCGATGCGAAAGCTTTTGCTTCAGCTCGACAGCTCCCGGCTGCCGAGCGTATTCGACCAGGTGGTGGCTTACGACGCCGGCGCAGACGTGGTGTTGAGCTATGGCGGGGTCACTGAAGGCGACGTCCGGGATCTGATTCACGGCTGCATCTTCACCCGGGGCCCGAAGGACCTGCAGAACACCGCGGTCTGGATCGGAGGGAGCAACATGACCGCGGGTGAGCAGCTCCTCGCCATGGCTCAAGATGCCCTGTTCGCGCCCTTCTCCGTCTCCATCATGCTCGACTCCAACGGCTCGAACACCACCGCCGTCGCGGCGGTGGTCAAGATTGAGGAGACACTGGGCGACCTCACAGGAAAAAAAGTTCTCATCCTCGCGGGTACCGGCCCGGTAGGTCAGCGCGCTGCCGGCCTGCTGGCAAAGGATGGGGCCGATGTGACCATCACCTCGCGCAAGCCGGAGCAGGGTGAGAAGGCGCGACAGTTCATCAGCGCCCGGTTCAGCGTACACGTGGACGCGGTGACCCTCAACGATCCTGCAGCACTCCCTGAACTGCTGCGCGACATGGATGTGCTTCTGAACTCCGGTCCGGCCGGTGTGCAGATGGTGCCCCGGGCGGCTTGGACTGGTGCGAAATCCCTGAAAATCGCGGTGGACCTGAACGCCGTACCTCCGCTCGGGATCGAGGGAATTGAAGTGAACGACGCGGGAGCCAAGCGGGAAAACGTGGTGGTATTCGGGGCATTCGGGGTGGGCAATTTCAAGACCAAGCTGCACAAAGCGTGCGTCGCGCGGCTCTTTACCCGAAACGATCTTGTGCTCGACGCCGAGACCATCGCGGATATCGCCCGGGAGCTGATTTCGGCTCGGGAGTCCAACAATCGCAGAGTACCGGTCGCCAAAAAAGAGCTGGTCAAGAAGAAATAGCGTCATGACCCGCGTCGTAGGCTTCGACCCGGGCACGGTCAGCATAGATCTTTGCGGCCTGGCCGACGGGCGGCTCTATCTGGATCACAGTTGGCCAACCGAAGATGCGCTCGCGCATCCGGACCGGCTGCTCGATCTGCTCCAGGCAGCGGGTCGTCCCGATCTGGTGGCCGGCCCCTCGGGGTATGGCCTGCCTTTGGTTCGATCGGCTCAGGCCACGGACGACGACCTGCGTCTCGCCTTCCTTGCTCCGCCGGATGAGCCCGGAGGCATCGGGGGACTGCGGCATTTGGCGCGACAGCTGGGAGCCTCGGGATTGCCCGTGGTCTACCTGCCCGGTGTCATCCACCTCAGCACCGTCCCCGAGCACCGGAAAGTGAACCGGGTGGACCTGGGAACTGCAGACAAGCTGTGCGCCGCGGCATTGGGGATTCACCAGGAGTCCGAGAGGATGGCCTGCTCGCCCGACGAGGTGTCTTTCATTCTCTTGGAGCTGGGCGGAGGGTTTACCGCTGGTGTTGCAGTCGAGCAGGGTCAGATCGTGGACGGCCTGGGCGGATCCAGCGGACCGATCGGCTGGCGCTCTCCGGGCGCGCTCGATGGAGAAGTAGCCTACCTGGCCGAACACGTTTCCAAGGCAGCGCTGTTTCAGGGCGGCGTGGCCACGATGCTCGAGCGGGAACCGGGAAGGGGGGCGATCGCCCTCGATGCTTACATCGAAGGCGCGGTGAAAGCCGTACGCCAGCTCGGCTGTTCCGCCCCTTCCGCCGGGCAAATTCTACTGTCCGGACGCAAAGGGGCCGAGCCCCACATCGTCGAACGGTTAAGCCGCGCCCTGGCGGATCTCGGCCCGGTTCGCCAGCTCCGAGGCTACGCCGCGAAGGCGAAACAGGGAGCGCAAGGTGCCGCCCTGCTGGCCGATGGTTTGAGTGGTGGCACCCATGCCGGGTTGGTCCAGCGGCTGAACCTGCGGCAAGCGGGAGGTACCGTGCTCGACCACCTGGTGTTCATCTCGCCCGAGACCGCACGGCGGCGACTGGGAATTGCCCTGGATGCCTGACCGCAGACGGGCGCCACACCTGCTGGTTGCTGGGGTAACCACCCGCGCCTTGGCGCTGTCTGCGGTGCGAGCAGGCTATCGAGTTACCGCGATCGACGCCTTTGCGGATCTCGACCTGGAGGCAGCAGCGGAGCAGGTGCTGCTCGCTCGTCCCCGCACCCCTGGTGAATCCTACGGCCCGATGGAAGCGGCCGATGCCGGAGCGAACGTCTCCGCAACCCTGGCCGCCTACACCTCCAACTTCGAAAATTTCCCCGCTGCCGTTGCCCGGCTGGCCCGAGGCCGGCAACTCCTCGGAAATCCACCCGAGACGTTGCGGCGAGCCAGGGATCCGGTGGAGCTCATGCGAATCCTTCGGCGCAGTGGCCTCCCCTGTCCCCAGTCGCGGAGCGGGGCACCCAGCGGTCGCTCCCGGCCTGGAACCTGGCTGCTGAAACCTCGCCGGTCTGGCGGCGGGCATCGGGTGGCGCCCTGGGCTCCCGGGAGTCCTGTGCCCTCAGGCATGTATCTCCAGCAGCGGATAACCGGAGCTCCCGGTTCCATCTCATTTGCCGCCGATGGGACCAATGCCAGGATCTTGGGCTTCTCCCGACAGTTGGTTGGGGACCCACGATTTGGGGCCGGGCGGTTTCGCTACTGCGGAAGTATCCTCGGAGCTCCTGAGCTCCGGTTGTTCAGCCGCCAGGCCGAGGTCCTGGAGCTGGCGAATCGAGTCGCCGCCGTGGTTGCAGCCAGGCTGGGTCTGATCGGTTTGAATGGTGTCGACTTCATCGCCCGCCAGGGCATCCCGTACCCCATCGAGCTCAACCCTCGTTACTCCGCTTCCATGGAGCTGATCGAACGGGCCCACCGGCTCTCGATCTTTGGCGTGCATGCCCTCGCCTGCAAGCGCGAGTTGGCGGCAATACCTCTGTTGCCCTACAGCTCAGCGGCTCATGGCAAAGCGATTGTGTTCGCTCGCCAGGACAGCCTGGTGGGCGACTCCCGCGCTTGGCTCCGCAGAAATTGGGTGGCAGATGTGCCCCGGCCGGGGGAATACATCCGTAAGGGACGCCCCATCTGCACCGTCTTTGCCCGAGGAAGAACGGCGGGAGAGTGTCGTGGCCGTCTGGTGCGCCGGGCTCGAATGATCTATCGGACGATGAGATCATCCCGAAGGCAAGCCGCATGAGCGCCGACCGTCGCATCGAGCACGTCACGTGTCTCGGCTGTGGCTGCGGCTGTGATGACCTGACCGTCGCGGTCTCGAACGACCGTATTACCGAGGTAACGCCGGCGTGTCCCCTGGGAAGAGCCTGGTTCGGAGATGGTCAGGTTCCGGATCTGGTGATCAGCGACGGCCAGCCGCTCGCCCTGGACCTGACCATCGAGCGATTGGCCAAAGCGCTGGTGGAGGCACGAGGTCGCTGTCTGGTATACCTGGGCCCGGATCTGACAAGCCAGGCTCAGCGCGCGGCCCTCTCGGTTGCTGATCTGCTCGGAGCCACGGTCGATTCGGATACTTCCGATACCGCAGCCAACGGCTTGATCACCGCGCAGCGCCGTGGACGAGCCTCGGCCACGCTGGGCGAGGTGCGCAACCGCGGTGATGTCTTTCTGTTCTGGGGAGTAGACCCGCGGGAGCGCTACCCTCGGTTCCTCTCGCGATACAGTGTGGAACCGGTGGGAACCCAGGTGCCGGATGGCCGGCGCGGTCGTCATGTGATCGCAGTCAGCATCGGAGCCGACAAGGCGCTGGAAGCAGCCGATGCACGGATCGAGCTCCCGGCCGATCAGGAGATTGCCGCGCTCAGTCTGATCCGGGCCGCGGTCCTGGGCAATTCAGTCAGAGCTACGACAAAGACTGCCCAGGCGGCCGGTGTCATAGCCGAGAAGCTGATGAGCGCGCGATATGCCGTCCTGGTGCATGACGCGGAGCCGACGGCGCTAGCGCGCAATCCGCTCCGAGCCGAAGCCCTGATCGCATTGGCCCAAGCGCTCAAC
>DATKJJ010000363.1:0-12525 GCA_035543695.1 Gemmatimonadales bacterium
AACGAGATCGTGGTTCAGTATCCGGCGGTCACCTCCCGGCGGAGCGACTGGGCCTCAGCGGCACCGCTGGTCCAGGGCGAGCGCGCCGTGTTCCTGTTCCGCCGGTGCTACAACTGCCTGCCAATTTCCGGTATGAACACCGGGCGCGGCTCCTACTACAAGGCGAGTCCGCTGATAGCGACGGGCGTGGAAAGCAAGCTGCCCCCGGTCGAATGGCCCCGTGTGGTCAAACTGCTGGTGGAGCAGCGCGGGCGCTGATTAGGGTGCTACAATGCAGGATCGATGTGCAGCTCATAGAGGAGGGGCAGAGGCTCAGCAGCCGAACCCAGGGTGGGCTTCCGGCATCGGGCAGAAGCTAGGCGTCGACGGTCAACGGAGGATCAAATAGACCGGGGACGCCGTGCTGGCCGCCCCCGTTCATAGGGCCGAATCATTTCAATATGAGTTGCCGTAGTAACCTCCCACCTACGAGATCGCGCGTTGCGCCACGCTCAACAGAGGCTTGACTCGCCTGGGCTCTATTCTGATTCAGGGTAGAAGCCGCAATGGGGTCCGTGCGATCATCCAGGTTATCCAGGGCCGCCATGTTCTTGTACGTGGTCGTGAGGAGGACGTTCCAATCGTCCTCTGTGGCTTGAGGCGAGGTATACACAGCGTAGTCTGTGACGACTCCCGCTTTCTTCTGTGCCTCTAGCAGGCGCTTGTAGTTCCCGTCCAGATACTCCATGTACTTGTCGAACATGCCAGGCTTTGTGCGGATATAACTGAACACAACGACCGGTCCCTCCGTGTACGGGCGGGGTTGCTGAGCGATACCGGTTGATGTGATGCAGACGAGGAGAACCGCGGGCAGCAGGGCGCGCATGGAACCTCTATAGGTTAGGGAAAATGAATGCCCCAGTATACGGTCTGGTCTCTGACTTGGTGAGGTGCTGGAGAAGGTGAACTGCCTGACCCTGAAGGACACTCGAACACCCGGAGCGGAGATGAGGGAGCGGGCAAATTCCTTCGTATCGCCGAGGCCTGATCTCATGGCCACTGGTTGGTTCTCTCACCGTGTGCTAGTCTAGGGGACTTCCTCTCGGACGTTCCAGACTGACCGACACTACCATTGATCGCCTACGGGCCGCCCTAGGCGATCGTTACGTCATCGAGCGCGAGCTCGGCCGTGGTGGCATGGCTACGGTCTATCTCGCTCATGACCTGCGGCACGATCGTCCGGTGGCACTCAAGGTTCTTCACCCCGAGTTGAGTGCGATACCTGGTGCAGAGCGCTTCCACCGCGAGATCAAAACGACTGCCCGGCTGGACCACCCGCATATCCTGCCTGTTTTCGATTCCGGTGATACGCTAGGGCTTCTCTGGTATACGATGCCCTACGTGGAGGGGGAAAGCCTGCGCGACCGGCTCCGGCGTGAGGCCCAGTTGCCGTTCGAAGAAGCCGTTCGGCTCTCCAGTGAGGTTGCAGACGCCCTGGATTACGCGCACGTCAGGGGCATCATCCATCGAGACATTAAACCCGAGAACATCCTGCTCGCAGGCGGGCACGCCAGGGTCGCCGATTTCGGAGTGGCCAAGGCGCTTGCCGCCGGGCATGAGGGCCAGCTCACCGAGACCGGCATGTCGATCGGGACGCCTGCCTACATGTCGCCTGAGCAGGCCAGTGGGGGTCAGGTGGACGGACGCTCTGATGTCTACGCGCTTGGCTGCGTGCTCTACGAAATGCTCGCCGGCGAGCCGCCGTTTACCGGCCTCACGCCGCAGGCCATCCTGGCCAAGCGGGTGCTCGAGCCCGTGCCGAAGGTGCGCACCCTGCGCGACAGTGTACCGGACCCGATCGAGCAGGCGATCACCCGGGCACTCGCCAAGGCTCCGGCTGACCGCTTCCAGACGGCCGCCGAGTTGGCCCAGGCTCTTCAACCACGTGGTGTAAGCGCACCATTGACTACTGCTGTGCCCACACAAGCCGTCTCAGTCAGGCCGGCTGCCCGACTCCCCCCGCCGCGGCGACAGGTGGCTGTAACAATCGCCGCGCTCGCTACAGGGTTGTTGCTCGGGGTGGGGCTCCTCATGACTTGGCTGCGCACCCGACCAGGAGCGGAAGCCGCTGTTCCCAAGCGCCTGGCGGTGCTCCCCTTCGATAACCTCGGCCGCCCCGAGGACGGCTACTTCGCAGACGGCGTGACTGACGAAGTGCGCGGCAAGCTTGCCGTGCTGCCCGGCCTCGAGGTGATCGCCCGCACTAGCTCGGTCCAGTACAAGGAGACCACCAAGAGCCCGCGGCAGATCGGGCAGGAGCTGGGCGTCGATTACCTGCTCACCGGGACGGTCAGGTGGGACAAGGACGCGGGCGGGCCCAGTCGGGTGCGGGTGAGCCCCGAGCTGGTCCAGGTCTCGACCGCCTCGACCAAGTGGCAGGCACCTTTTGACGCCCCGCTCACAGACGTGTTTCGGGTGCAGGCCGAGGTCGCGGGCCGAGTGGCCGAGGCGCTGGGCCTGGCGCTCGGCGCGGGCGAGCGTGAGCGACTCGGCGAGCGGCCGACCGAGAACCTTGCGGCCTACGATGCCTTCCTTAAGGGCGAGGAGGAGACTGGCGGACTGGCGTTCGACCTCGCGGCCAATCACCGGGCGATCGACTACTACGAGCGCGCGGTAGCCCTTGACTCCACTTTCGCCCTCGCCTGGGCTCGACTCTCGCGGGCACAGTCGTGGACCTATGCGGTAACGCCCACGCCTGCCGGCGCTGCGGCCGCACACCGGGCCGCCGAGCGCGCGCTGGAGCTCGCCCCGAACCTGCCCGAGGGCTACTACGCCCTCGCGTACTACCACTACGTGGTGAACGGGGATCTCACGCGCGCACAGGAGCAGGCACAACGGGCGTGGCAGCTCGCGCCGAAGGAGGCCCGGTTCCTGGCACTGGTGGCAGGGAACGAGCTCGCCCTCGGCCACACAGAGGAGGGGCTGAAGCACCTGCAAGAAGCTCAGGTACTTGATCCCCGCTCGGTCGAGACCGCGACAACCGCGGCGTGGGCGCTGCTCGGGCTACGCCGCTACCCTGAGGCACTGGAGGCCACCAAGCGAGGGCTTGCGTTCGCCCCGGCCGACCTCGGACTGATCAGTTCCGCGGTCGAGACCCACCTCGCCCAAGGCGATCTCACCGGAGCGCGGGCGGTGCTTCGAGCCGTGCCTCGCGAGGTGGACCCAGCCACGCTCGTGGCTTACATCGCCTACGCGGGCGATCTCTACTGGGTGCTGGACGACGCACAGCAGCAACTGCTCCTGCGGCTTTCGCCCGCGCCGTTCGGTGATGATCGCGCCGCCTGGAGCTTCGCGCTTGCGCAGACGCATGCGATCCGGGGCGACGCCGCGCTGGCGCGAGCCTACGCCGACTCAGCTCGTAGCGTCCTGGAGGCCCGCCTTCGAGACGTGCCTCAGGATGCGGTGACCCACGGATACCTGGGCCTGGCGCTCGCCTACATGGGGCGCAGGGCCGACGCCATTCGCGAGGGCAAGCGTGGCCTGGCCCTCGTGCCGATCAGTAAAGGCTCCTTGGCCCGGGCAGACGCGCATCATATTCTCGCTCGCATTTACGTCCTCGTGGGCGAGCCGGAGAAGGCAGTCGACCTGCTGGAGTTCCCGCTCAAGACTCACTACCTCTCGCCCGGTCGATACAAGATTGACCCTGCCTTTGCCCCGCTCCGGGGCAACCCGAGCTTCGAGCGACTGGTGGCGGCGCATTAGGTTGGCCGAGCTTTTCAACTTCTGACAAACCGACGCAACGATCGCGATGTGTGCGAAACTCTTGTCCGCCGCCATAATTTCCGCCGAATGTCGCCTCTGCTTCTGTATACCAGCTACCAGGCGTGGACTTGGACCGCTGGCTAGAGTTTGGCGACTACGAGAAATGAGAGCAGAGGTTCGCTGACCAGCCCTCAACTGACCGCTGGGTCGCGAGTAATGCCGTTCGATGAGTCTTGGACTTACGCGTCACATCTTTGCTCCAATCAGGACTAACGCCTAGATACTCCCCGGGTGACCGGCTGCGTGGGAAGGTCTTGGGAAGGTTCAGCCGAAGAGGGACGCAAAAGGCCGCGAATCAGCACAAGTGGCGGGATTAGGTAAGATGCGTTAGCGTGAGAACTTCGGAACGTATGCGAAGGCTCGTAAAAGCCCTGGGAGAACTGCAAAACCTCCATTCGTCGGTTCGATTCCGACTGGCGCCTCTAGATGGCGCAAATGACTTAGGGTCTCCAGGCTGGGAGGCCCTTTTTCTCGTTGGGGATTTTTTGGGGGAAGGCCTCGCGCTTTTATAACAATCCTATACCACTTCGCCATTATGCAGGGTATAGTCGCGCTAAGGTGGATGCAGCGCTACGCCTAACCAGTCGTGCGCCCATCACTCATCTCTGCCATACCCGGCCCCAGCCGCGCGGCCATCCTGACCAAGTCGGCCAGTGAGTTTGCCCGCATCTTGCGCATCACCTTTCCTCGATGTGCCTTCACCGTGATTTCGCTGATACAGAGCTCTCCGGCGATCTGCTTATTCAGTAGTCCTGCGACGACCCGCGCCATGACCTCGCACTCGCGATGGCTGAGGCGGGCGTAGCGTTCACGAAGCGTTTGCAACTCCGCCTGTTTGCCCCGGGCGGAGCGGCTCCGTTCGATGGCTGCGGCGATAGCCCGTAACAAAATTTCGTCATCGAAAGGTTTGGTCAGAAACTCGACCGCTCCCGCCTTCATCGCCCGCACCGACATCGGTATGTCCCCGTGACCGGTGATGAAGATGATCGGCAGGTTGCTTTGCTCGGGGCCGATGCGCTGCTGGAGATCGAGTCCGGTGAGGTCTGGCAGCGACACGTCCAGGACCAGACAGCTCGGCCCCGGGACGCTGGTGCGTGCCAGGAACGCCTGCGCGGACGCGTAGGTCTCCGTTTGCCACCCCGCAGTCTGAATCAGGAGGTCGAGCGACTCGCGCACGGAGAGATCGTCGTCAACGACGAATACAATGGGTGTGGGATCCGCCGCTAGGGTCATTATGGGACTCGCTGCGCGGCCCTGATCGCGGCCAGGAGGGCGGTTTCGCTGAAGGGTTTAAACAAACAGTCCACGGCGCCCTCCGCGAGCAGGCGTGGACGCACGGCCTTGTCGCCGACCGCGGTGATAAAGACGACCGGGACGGCCTGACCGCGACGCCGCAGCTCGTCATGCAGCTCGGGCCCCGACATGCCCGGCATCGTAATGTCGAGGATCAAACATCCGATCCCGATGAGCTCGCCGGAATCCAGAAGCTCCTGGGCCGATGCGAACGCGTGGGCGGCATAGCCGGACTCCCGGAGCAGCTCGGGGAGGGACTCGCGCACCGACTCGTCATCATCGACAACTGCGACCAAAAAACGTCGGGCTGACTCGCGGGCCATGCCTGTCCTCTCGGGCATCGAATTCACGAGAATGGGGGTAGGCTGGAGCGTGCGGCTATAGGACTTTGGTATCGGCGGCCGCGGGAAGGCTGAAGCTGAAGGTGGTGCTCGGCCCATCGTTGGCGGACGGCTTAGAGGCCGCGGTGCCGCTCGAGGATCGAGCGGCTCACAGACAGGCCAATCTCGATCCCTTGCTGCTTGGTGAGGGTTTCGAATTGACGCTCGCCATCTCCCGGCGCGGAGCCTAACCCGCAGCCCTGCACCGACACCCGCACCGCGCCATCCTCGTCGCGCCCGGTACACACCACCAGCTCACGCGGGTGGTCGGCCAGCCCGCTCATGTCGTCCGCAGCGTTGAGTAGGAGCTTGGGACTGAACCTGCTGGAGCTGGACCCAGTCACCGCTAACGGCCGGGAGGCCTTCGGCTGCAGCTGCTTGATCTGTTCAATCGGGTGCTCGAGCTCGAGAGTCATGCTAAACAGATGTTGTCTGTGCGAGATAGGAGAGACCCGAAAGCTCCATCTACTATGGGGCGCAGGACGGACGCACGCAACAGGCGGAGAGGCCGTACCTGGATGAGATACACGCTTCCCGAGCCTTGGCTGGAAGCGTGTACCCGGCTGAACATCATACCTAGGTATCGGCAATACCATCGTGCAATGGTGACGGATTTCACCAGCAGATACTGTGATTGCGCAAATCGCAGGGTGCCTTGACCACCGAATGAAGAAGGGAGCCACTATGTCTGTCGTGACCGCCTCGCCGCCGCGCCCCGCCGCGATCCAACCACTCACGATCCAGTTCGCCGATGCCGAACTCGATCTCATGCGTGCACGCATCACCGCCGCGCGTTGGCCCGGAAGGGAGACTGTTGCTGATCAGTCGCAGGGTGTGCAGCTCGCGACGATTCAGGAACTCGCACGCTATTGGGCGACAGAGTACGACTGGCGCAAGTGCGAGTCGAAACTGAATGCCCTGCCGCAATTCACCACCACGATCGACGGGCTGGCCATCCATTTCATTCATGTCCGTTCGAAACATCCCAACGCGTTGCCGCTCATCATCACCCATGGGTGGCCTGGTTCTATCGTCGAGCTGCTAAAGATCATCGATCCACTGACGAATCCAACAGCACACGGCGGGAGTGCTTCGGATGCTTTTGATCTAGTGATACCGTCGCTGCCAGGCTACGGGTTTTCTGGCAAGCCGACTACGACCGGCTGGGACCCTCCCCGTATCGCCCGTGCCTGGACCGTGCTGATGAAGCGCCTAGGCTACACGAGTTTTGCGGCGCAAGGTGGCGATTGGGGCGCGATGGTCGCGGATGTGATGGGCACGCAGGCGCCTCCGGAATTGCTCGGCATTCACCTCAATTGGCCGTTCTCGGTTCCAGCGGACATCGATAAGGCGATCCAGACCGGCAACCCGCTGCCGGCCGACCTCTCAGCCGACGAACAACGCGCGTGCGAGCAGCTGGCCTTCTTCTACAAGACCGGGGTGGGCTATGCCCTGGAGCTGGCAACTCGTCCGCAGACGCAGTACGGACTCGAGGATTCGCCTGTTGGCCTCGCTGCCTGGCTCCTCGACCACGACGCACGCAGTTACGCGCTCATTGCTCGCGTGTTTGATGGAAAAACCGAAGGCCTAACGCGAGACGACGTCCTCGACAACATCACACTCTACTGGCTGACCCAAACGGCAGTCTCATCGGCGCGTATCTACTGGGAGAACAAGTTCGCCTTCTTTGCACCGAAACGCGTCACCATCCCGGTCGCGTTCAGCGCCTTCCCTGACGAGGTCGTTCAAAGCCCGCGGAGTTGGACGGAGCGCGCCTATCCCAGGCTGATCTATTACAACAAGCTCGACAAAGGCGGGCACTTCGCGGCGTGGGAGCAGCCGCAACTCTTTTCAGAAGAGGTGCGAGCTGGCCTTAGACAATTGCGCTGATTGCAAGTGTACGACCATCATGGGCCAATAGGAGTCCGCGCCATGACACGCACCATTATCGGGCTGCTGCTCGCTGGCATCTGCGCCTCACCGGCAACGGCCTACCCCCAAAACGGGAGCGCCGGTACCGCACCGGCGGCGGAGGATCTGTATCCGCACATCCCCTCCATTCCGCCGATTGGCGTCCGGAACACCAGGTACCTGGACCTGCCGGCCACGTCCCTGGGGCCGGTAGTGGACCCGGCCAAGGGCTATCGGCTTGAGAGCCTGGGTGACGGCCTGTACATGATCACGGATAACGTCTACCAGTCGATGTTCCTGGTCTACAACCGGGGGGTGGTAGTTGTCGACGCACCGCCGGCCTATGCGTCGCACATTCCCCAGGCAATCGGGGAAGTGACGACCAAGCCGATCACGCACGTCATCTTTAGTCACTCGCACACTGATCATATCGGCGGGACGAAGTTGCTGGGCGGGCATCCGATCATCATCGCCCAGAAGGAGACTCGTCGGCTGCTCGAGCGCGCCGCCGACCCAAACCGGCCGCTGCCCGCAGTGACCTTCTCCGATCGTTACAGCCTGCGGCTCGGGAACCAGGCGCTCGAGCTCTCCTATCATGGGGACGGGCATGAACCGGGCAACATCTTCATCTACGCGCCGGCGCAGCGAGTGCTAATGGCAGTGGATCTGGTGTTCCCCGGCTGGATGCCCTGGCGTCGGTTCGCCGTTGCCCATGACATCCCGGGCTACTTCGCGCAGGTGGAGGAGATCCGGAGGATGAAGTGGCGCACGCTGGTCGGCGGGCACGTTGCCCGAACCGGTACCCATGCCGATGTGGAAGTTCAGTCCGAGTTCATGCGGGATGTGAAGCAGGCCGCCGCCAACGCGCTGGCCAACACCAAGCCCACACAGGGGATTGATCTACTTGACCCGGCCAACCCCTGGGCTGTATTCGACAACTACATCGACCGGGTCGCCACCAAATGTGTCAACACCCTTACGCCCAAGTGGGCGACTCGGCTTGCGGCGTTCGACGTGTACGTCTGGGACCAGTGCTACGCGATGGAGCAGAGCCTGCGAATTGACTAGCGAGCGAGGCTGATACTTAGGTATCGCCAATACCAGTGTGCAATAGTCGGTGAACGACCTCGCGACCGGCACGAGAAGCGGACGGGCCAGCGGGACGCAAACTGGCCGGCACCGACGGCCACGTGGAAATGGGATCAGGCTCAGGTTGGCATGATCCTGGATCCGGTGATCTCATTCAGAACCGAGCGATGTGGCGGTATCGCCGCCCAAAACGAACTGGAATATTGAGCCCCGCGGTGCGTTGGGCAGGGCCCACAGCATGCCGTCGTGAGCCTCGATGATCGAACGGCAGATCGAAAGGCCCATTCCCATGCCGCCGGATTTCGTGGTGAAGAGCGGATTGAATACCCGCTGAGCGTCCTCGGTGCCAATGCCCGTGCCTGTGTCGGCGATCGAGATCATCACACCGCCATCGTTCCGAGCATCGGAAGTCACCGTGAGCACGCGAGCGCCATCCACGGTCGCCATCGCCTCCATTGCATTCGTTATCAAATTGAGGAGTACCTGCTGCAGCTGAATGCGATCCCCCAGCACCTGCAGCACTGGTGTGCTACGCTCAACTTTGACGGATATACGGTGCCCTTTGAGATCATCCTGGAGCAATGCAATGGCCTCTTCAATGAGGTCGTTGAGATCGAGCGGAGCTCGGATGCGGGCGCCCTTCCGGAAGCTCGCTCGGATACTATCGATCACTGCAGCTGCGCGATGCCCATCATCAGCGATCTGCCTGAACCCCGTTTTAGCCTTGTCGAGCTCGGGAGCGGCTCGGTCGAGCCAACGTAGGCCGGTGTAAGATCTCGTGATCATGGCAGTAAGGGGCTGCTTGAGCTGGTGCGCGATCGTCGCGGCAATGGCATCGCCGGTTATCAGGCGGGCATCGCGCTCGCGGCGCTGCGCATCGATCGCGCGCTGCAGGGTCACGCGTTCACCTTTCAGGACCGTGTTCGAGCGGGCGAGACCCACATATAACTGGGCCATCTCTGCAAGCAACACGACCATCACGACTGTGGCTGTCACCAGCTGATAAAAGCGGCCTGCATACCATGCAAGATTGTAGCGGCCGGCGCTCAAGACTGACGCCAGGAGCACTTCAAGCAGGAGCGCACACAAAGCGACTACGAGCCACTGGTCGAGCAAGGAACGCTGGCGCCGCCAGAGCAAGGATAGAGCGATTCCGCCCAGCGCTAGGATCACCAGTCCCCCGATGGTGCGGCGAAGCAGACTGAGGGGACGAACGTCTACAAACGTTATCGGCAGCAGATCTTTATGCTGGGTGACGAACCAGAACAACCCGATAACAAGAGCAAAAACTCCCGTGACGCTCAAGCTGATGGCGAGTCGCGTGAAGCGGACGTCGGCTATACGGTCAGTGTCTTTGAGCAACGCATAGCCGATGATGGCGATAGGCAGCCCTGAATGCCAGAACCAGTAGAGCCAGACGGCGGATTGTAATCCCGCGCCGAGGATGCCGGTCGGCGTGAACGCTCCCGGAAACGTCAATGCATGTGCGATCACGATCAGAGCACTGAACAGATAGCCGCTCGCGATCACCAGCAGTGCCCACCGGCGCAAAATGGAGAACTGAGCGAACAGAAGAGCGGCGGTCACGCAGTCGCTGACAGACAGGGCGGCAGCGAGAGTCGGGACGAATGCGTCGATTTCGGGGAGCTTGATAGCCGCAAAGGGCCAGGTGCCGAGCAGGATGACAAGCAGAACAAACAGAAAGGCGCGCGCCATGCGGCGCTGAGCGGGCGTTGGGACAACGTTCGCTAAGACCTGCGGCTCCGTCGTGCCCCAGCTCGGCGCCAACCCTGGGTCGTTGCTTTCCGTCATCGGACTCAGGTCCGTTCCAACTCCAATAACAGACTTCTAAATGGTGGCGGGTCCAGCGACCATGTTACCTGCCCGCTGGTCAACCTGCCAGCACGCGCTGCGGATGCTGCTTCCCCCACCGGCCAGCTCGGACGCCTCGTAGTGAGCGTGCCTCAGTTGACCCAGACCAACGTACAATGGCCGCCCCCCGCGTAGCGGCCATACTTTGGCGGTCCGAAGCAAGACGTCATCGCCTGACGGATAGGTCAATGAACCAGTTCCTGGCTAAAGCTCTACGACAACTGCAAAACCTCCATTCGTCGGTTCGATTCCGACCGGCGCCTCTCAGCGGCGCAAGGACCTACGGGCTCCCGATCGGGAGCCCGTTTGGCTTGGTTAGCATCCTCGAAAGAGAACAGTGCATTCAGTGCTTTCACCCGCCTGCCCCGCGGTGACCTGGGTCATTGTCGCATACGCAATCCCGCCACAGACTTGGCTACGGTGACCCCTGATGACCACTCGCGCTTCTGACTCTCTCGAGACCGATAGCCGGCCTCCCTCACCGACCCGGCCGCGCTCCTGGCTCCGGCGTGTCGGGATCGCACTCACCGGCCTTCTCGTCGTTGTGGTGACACTGCTGGCGCTGTTGCAGCTTCCCCCCGTGGCCACCCTGGTCGTGCGCAAGCTGGTGACATTGGCACCACTCAACCCAGGCAACCGGCTCGAGGTGGGTCACGTCTCGGGCGACTTCCTCCATCGGCTCGTGCTCCAGGACGTCCGGCTCCGCCAGAACGGGCACGAGCTCGCCCGGATCGACCGTGTCGCCGTCGGCTACCAGCTGCCCCGGCTCCGGCCACCGGTGAGCCGTCTGGACTCGCTGACCATTACTGGCGGCAAGGTCACCATGAACCGGCGCGACGGGCGATGGGACGTGATGGACGCGCTGCGCAAATCCGTCGATACCACTGGCCAAGGCGGCGGTTTCAGCATAGGTCGGCTGCTCGTCCGCGATGTGTCGGTGGCAGCCCGGCTGGGCCCTGATTCGGTCGTCCACGCGCGGCTACAGGAGTTCGCGGCACGCGACCTCACGCTCGGACATACTGCGCTGCTAACGATCGATCGGCTCCTCTTTGCCGTTCGTCCGCCGCTGAGCGATCGCTGGCTCGGTGTGGTCACCCGGGGCGGGGTGACTGCGGACGAGCTCCGCCTCGATCCGTTGCGGGTACACTCCGAGTCCAGCGACCTCACCGCCCGTGTCGTCATCCCGCGGAGCTTCCGCGATTCCCGCCTGGTGAACCGGCTGGACGTCCGGCTGGCCGCGCGTCCGCTCGCGCTGGCGGATCTGGCAATGCTCGTCCCCTCGGTGCCGGCCGAGGGGGAGCTGGTACTCGATGCGCGCGCGAACGGTAGTGGCGACCTGGTCACGGCACACCTCGGCGCGACGCTGGACCGCGGCCGGCTCACCGTTGACGCGGGCACCCGGCTCCGCGACGGCCGTCCGTCCGCCTACCGGGTGCACGGGCTGGTGGCACAACTCGATCCTTCCCGGCTTCACAGCTCCGCACCCTCGGGGGAGGTGAACGGGCGACTCGACGCGGAGACCGACGGGAGTCTGTCCAACGCGGACGGCAGCATCCGTCTCCGCCTCAACCGCAGCCGCATCGGATCCGTGGACGTGCGCCGCTTCGAGATGGAGGCACTGCTCACCCATGGGACGGCGGATCTGACGATCCGGGGTGCCCTCGATTCCGGCAGCGTGACCGCGACCGGCCGCGCGCGGCTGTTCGATTCCATTCCCAGCTATCGGCTCTCGGGCAGCGCGGTAGACCTGCCCGGCACAGCTGCCGTCGCTCGGAGTCTGACCGGGTCCGACGGCAATCCGGCGCTTGCCGTGGGGTTCCGAATCAGAGGTGAAGGCTTGTCTCCCGACTCGGCAAGCGTGCGGGGGCGTGTGGACCTGGCCGCGGTCCGCGATACCGGCGCACGCCACCAACTCGGTAATACCACCCTCCGGCTGGCCGGTGGCCGCCTGGACATCCGTCCCGAGATTCTGGCCGGCGGCGGTCGCATCAGCGCGCTCGGTCGCATCACCCTGGGCGATACTCTGGCCTACGAGCTTCGCGACGGACGCATCGACCAGGTGGACCTCGGTGCGCTCGCGGGCGACACGATCCCGGCGCCGCTCTCCGGCCGCTTCAGGCTCACCGGGCGGGGCACGGCGCCAGACGAGGCGCGGGTCTCCGCCGGATTCCACCTCGAC
>DATKJJ010000364.1:0-2194 GCA_035543695.1 Gemmatimonadales bacterium
GCAGATCGACCTGGGGGAGGCTCAGCGCGTCGAGAAACGCCGTGCCGCAGCCGGGTGCCGGAGCCCCAGACGAGGTCCTCGGGGGAGCGCGTTTCGTAGGTGAGCAACTTCACCTGCCCATCGGCCCGTACCCGCTCGGCCCGCAAGAGTACGTCGGCCTCGATGCACCCGGCGCTGACCGCGCCCACGTGAGAGCCGTCAGGGAATGCCACCAGCCGGGCGCCGATCCGGCGGTAGGTTGAGCCTTCAGTCCGCACCACCGTCGCCAGAACGCTCTCCTGGCGGGTACTCGATGCTCGGCGCAGTGCAGCCGCGACCTGCAGCAGCTCGCTCATGCCTTGGGTCCCTTTTCCAGCGGCAGCTGGAGGGGCATGACACTGGGTACATCGACCGTCCGGGTGGTGCCGTTCACTATGAGTTCCATGATGCACCTCTTGGCTTTTGGCTACCGGATGGCCTCACTCGGACCGCTAGGTGCCACTGTCATCTGGTAATCTCCGGTTTCGGTCGGCGACTCAAGAGCCAGCACTAGTGCCGGTGTGCCACCGAGAGCGCATACACCGCCGAGCGGAGCTGGACCAGTGGGTCATCGGAGAGCTCGATCCCGTTGGTCACGAAGATCGGGTTGAAGGTCAGCGAGCGCTGCAATTCATCCTGGTTAGGCTCGACCTTGGTCAGTCGGATGACGCCCAGCTGCACCCGCTTCCGGTCGTCGGCCCAGACGATCGAGCCGTCGTTCGTGGGGTCCCCGGGGTTGGGCAGCTGAGCGTACAACCGGAACTCGACCGGACTGCGGGCCAGGCGCCGCTGGATCTCCTCTTGCAAGTAGTTCGCACCCGCCTTGGCCGCGGACGCGCTGTCGAGGTTCGCCACTCCAGCCGCCGGAACGATCTGGTATCGCACCGGCTGTTTCTTGCCGTTTCCATCCACGAAGACGAAGGCGTTGTTCCCGAAGTAGGCTGCCGTGCCGTAGCTCTTAGGGCGCACCTGGACCTCGGTCGCGAACTTCAAGGCCCGGGGATGACTCCCCAGAAACGTTTCGATCGGACTGGGGTGAGGAGCATCAGGGCCGCTGGCCGCGGCCGCCTTGAGGAATGCCAGGAAGTCGTCGCCGGTCCCGACCACGAAGCCGTTATGCGAGATGCTGACGATGTCGGTGAATCCTCCACCCGGAAGCTTGAAGCGAATGGCCATGCCGCGAGGTCCCGACCCGGGGTTGTTGTCTGCGTTGGTAGGCAATCCAGGCGCGTTGGAGAACCGGACCGTCACCGGCACCGCCGGCCCGTTGAAGTGCGCAGCCCGGCTCAACGATTTGGCCTGGGATGTGGGAGTGAAGCTCCCGCTCAGCACAATTCCTTTGGCATGCATGAACCGGAATCCGGTGTGGATGCCGCCATTGAGCTTTACGACCACATCGGCAATCTGTTGCGGCAGGCTCGCGCCCGAGCTGGAGCCGGGGGCGGAGTCGGCTGACGGCGCAGACTGGGAGTTTGACTCGCTGCGGGCGCTCGAGCGCTCGCAGCCCAGCAGCCCGGTACTCGCGCCGAACAGCGTGGCTCCGGCCATCACTGATGACAGACGCAGCGGCATACGGAACCTCCCTGAGAGAACTCTCCTGTGCCCCTGAACTGGCGGACACTTCACTTGTAGAGGACGGCCCTGAGCGCCGTATTGGCCTGGTGGATGGCGCCCCGAACCGCCGGTGTGTCCGCAATCGCGTTGAGGAGTACGAAGTCGTGGATGGTCCCATTGTATCGCACACTGGTTACCCGGACTCCGGCTTGAGACAACTTCCGGGCATAGGCCTCGCCTTCATCGCGCAGGACATCGTTCTCGTCCACCATGATCAGGGCCTCAGGCAAACCCTTGAGCTCAGCCAGCGAGGCGTTGAGCGGAGTAGCAGCGGCCTGCCGCCGCTCGTCCACGTCCGGCAGGTACGCATCCCAGAACCACTGCATGGCTGGCCTGGTGAGCCAGGGGCCCTCGGCGAAGGTGTTGTAGGATCCGGTTTCAAAGTTTGCGTCCGTGACCGGGTACATGAGCACCTGGAACGCGATTTTGGGTCCGCCCCGCTTCTTGGCCATCAGCGTCACCGCGGCGGTCATGTTGCCGCCCACGCTGTCGCCGAGCAGGGCGAGGCGGGCAGCATCGACCCCCAGATCCGCGCCGTGCTCGACCACGTACTGGGTCGCGG
>DATKJJ010000365.1:0-3115 GCA_035543695.1 Gemmatimonadales bacterium
CTGGACTCTCCGCCTGACCATTTGAGAAGAAATTAATCCCAAATGGGCTGGTGCGCCAGTCCCTGGAATGCTGCCTAACCTATCTCGTAACAGAATAGCGAGTTACCCGCGCACGCGGCTATATTTGTCCGATGCCATTGAGTTCCTTTCATCCGGTAGTTGCTCGCTGGTTCCAGCAGAGATTCGGTGAGCCAACCGCGCCCCAGCGGCAGGGCTGGGACGCCATCCGTGCGGGCCGGGACACCCTGATCTCGGCCCCCACCGGCTCGGGCAAAACGCTGGCGGCGTTCCTCTACTCGCTGGATCAGCTCTTCCGAGAGGGGCTGGAGGGTCCGCTGCCCGACGAGATCCGGGTGGTCTATGTCTCTCCGCTCAAGGCACTCAGCGCCGACATTCATCTGAATCTGGCCGAGCCCCGGCGAGAAATCCGCCGTCTGGCCGAGGAGTCCGGCCTGGAAGCTCCCCGGATAACTGCGGCCATCAGGTCGGGCGACACTCCGGCCGCTGAGCGTGCGGCCATGTTGCGGAAACCGCCCCATATCCTGGTGACCACCCCCGAGTCGCTCTACCTGCTCCTGACCGCCCGGCGAAGCAGGGAGATGCTGCGAACGGTCAGGACCGTAATCGTGGACGAGATCCATGCGGTCGTGGAGTCCCGCAGGGGAGCGCATCTGGCCCTCACCCTCGAGCGGCTCAGCCATGTGGCCTCCCAGCCGGTTCAGCGGATTGGCTTGTCCGCCACGGTCAAGCCGCTCGAAGAGGTGGGCCGCTGGCTCAAGCCGGCAACCCCTCCGGTTCTGGTCAACACCGGACACCGGCGGACCACGGACCTGGCGCTCGAGCTGACTGGCTCGCCCCTGGAGGCGGTGATCTCGGGAGACGCCTGGAACGAGATCTACGATCGGCTGACCGAGCTCATCAAGGCGCACAAGACCACAATCGTCTTCGTCAACACCCGACGTCTTGCCGAGCGGGTATCCCGTCATCTCGCCGAGCGGCTGGGCGAAGCCGCGGTGACTGCCCATCACGGGAGTCTGTCAAAGGAGACCAGGCTGGACGCGGAGCAGCGGCTCAAGACCGGACAGCTTCAGGCACTGGTGGCAACTGCGTCGCTGGAGCTCGGGATCGACATCGGACACGTCGATCTGGTCTGCCAGCTGGGGACTCCGCGCCGCATTTCGACCTTCCTCCAGCGGGTGGGCCGCTCGGGGCACACCGTGCATGGGACTCCAAAGGGCCGGCTCTTTCCCCTTACCCGGGATGAGCTGGTCGAGTGTGTGGCCATCATCCGTTCGGTGAACCGGGGAGAGCTGGACCGGATCGTCATTCGGGACAAGCCGCTTGATGTGCTGGCTCAGCACATCGTGGCGGAGACCGCCAGCGAGGATTGGGCGGAGGATGAGCTCTTCGATCTCTGTTGCCGGGCCTATCCCTATCGCGACCTGCAGCGCACCGAGTTCGACGAGGTCGTTCGCATGTTGGCCCAGGGATTTGCCACCCGGCGTGGGCGGCGGGCTGCTCTGGTTCACCACGATGCTATCAACAGCAGAATCAGAGGGCGGCGCGGCGCCCGGATGCTCGCCATCACCTCCGGTGGCGCGATACCAGACAACGCAGACTATCGGGTCATTCTCGAGCCGGAGAACACCTTTGTAGGCACCGTGAACGAAGACTTTGCAGTGGAAAGTCTTCAGGGCGACATCTTCCAGCTGGGCAATACCTCATGGCGCATTCTCCGAGTGTCGCAGGGTACGGTCCGGGTAGAGGATGCGCACGGACAGCCGCCCAGCATTCCGTTCTGGCTGGGCGAATCACCTGCCCGGAGCGATGAGCTGTCGGCCGCGGTGTCGGATCTGAGGCTGGAAGTGGAGAAGCGGCTGGAGAACCGGATTGAGGCGGAGGCATGGGTTACGGCGTTGCTGAACGGGCCGGAATCGGCCGCCGCTGCCCACCAGCTGGTTGAGTACTTGGCTGAGTCGAGGCGGTTGCTGGGGAGCCTGCCCACCCAGCAGACCATTGTTGCCGAGCGCTTCTTCGACGAAGCCGGCGGCATGCAACTGGTGATCCACGCTCCGTTCGGAAGCCGGGTAAATCGCGCCTGGGGATTGGCCCTTCGCAAGCGCTTCTGCCGGCAGTTCAACTTCGAGCTGCAGGCCGCGGCCACGGAGGATGCCCTGCTTCTCTCGCTGGGGCCGCAGCATTCCTTTCCGCTGGAGAGTGTCTTCCGATTCCTCAATCCGGAAACGGTGGAAGACATCCTGGTCCAGGCCCTTCTGGACGCGCCGATGTTCGGCACGCATTGGCGGTGGAACGCCAACATCGCGCTGGCTATTCCGCGAAGCCGCGGAGGCCGAAAGAATCCTCCTCAGATCCAGCGCATGCAAGCGGAGGATCTTCTCGCGGCTGCCTTCCCGGATGCCGCCGCTTGTCTGGAAAACATTCCCGGCGATCGGCAGATACCGGATCATCCGCTCGTGAAACAGACCATCGATGACTGCGTGCACGAGGTCATGGATCTCGATCGTTTGACCGGCCTCCTGCGGCGGATTCAAGCCGGTGAGATCCGACTGGTGGCCCGCGACCTTCCCGAACCTTCCCCGCTGGCGCACGAGATTTTGAACGCCAGACCGTACGCCTTCCTCGACGATGCCCCACTAGAGGAGCGCCGCACGCAGGCGGTGTACACCAGACGAGCCTTCGAGCCCTCCTCGGCCGACGACCTGGGCGCGCTGGACCCCGCGGCTATCGAACAGGTGCGGGATGAGGTATGGCCCGAGGTCGAGAATGCGGACGAGCTGCACGACGCATTGCTCACCTCCGGCTTTCTGACCGAAGTCGAGGGTATCTCTGGTCGAACCGAGCACCCTTGGGGGCCATTCTTCCGCGAGTTGGTAGACTCGGGCCGGGCCGACCGCGTTGCTCTGGGGTCGGGCCACGCCCTCTGGCTGGCGACGGAAAGGCTTCCTGAAATTCGAGCGGTGATTGGCCGTCCGGGCGAGGGCCCGAGCGTCAGCCGCGAAGCCGCCGTACAGGAACTGATCCGGGGGCGGATGGGCATCGTGGGTCCGGTCACCGCCGCACAGTTGGCGGCCTCGCTCGAGATCGATGACACCGA
>DATKJJ010000366.1:0-2210 GCA_035543695.1 Gemmatimonadales bacterium
GATCGCGACATCGTCCTCGTGCCGCTGCCGGAGCAAGCCGACGTGGTGGTGGACGAGGCGGCGGTTCGCGCGGGTGCCAGACTGGACGGTGCAGAGCGTGGTGGCGGGGCCCTAACGCGGCGCGAGCTCAGCGTGCTCCAACTGGTAGCGCACGGTTTGGGGAACAAGGAGATCGCGAGCGAGCTCGGCATCTCCACCCACACGGTCAAGTATCACCTGGCTTCGCTCCTGGCCAAGCTGGGCGTGCACACGCGTACCGAGGCCGTCACTATCGGTCTTCGCAAAGGGCTGGTGCCGTTGTAGCCGCCGCGCGTGACACCCGCAACGGCGTCAGATCAGGGTTGCTGGAAGCCGGCTCGGTTGACCTGAACCTGGTCGAGGGCGACCACCGCCTTGTGCAAGTCCCAGGCTGCCTTGGCGATCGGCCCGAAGACCTTCTCGTTGGGTGCCTGGATCGATTCACCCGTACGACCCGCGTAGATAATGGCCGCCATGATCGCCACCGTATCGGTCGGATCCGTCACCATTGCCGCTCCTCGACGTGAGATAGATTCAAAGTCTTGACCATTGGCATAAGAACCTCGCAAACCTTACCGGTACCCTGCCGCCTGGAGCTGGAACAACTCGGAGTACAAACCACGCCGCTCGAGCAACGCCTCGTGGGTTCCCTGCTCCACCAACTCGCCGCCCTTGAGTACCAGAATCCTATCCGCCATCCGCACCGTAGAAAACCGATGCGAGATCAGCACCGCCATCCTTCCTTTAGTAAGCTCGCTGAACCGGAGGAACACCTCGTACTCCGCCCGGGCGTCCAGCGCCGCGGTGGGCTCATCGAGGATCAGGAGCTGCGCGTCCCGCATGTACGCCCGGGCCAGGGCCACCTTCTGCCACTCGCCGCCGGAGAGATCGACGCCGTTCTCGAACCGCTTGCCCAGCATCTGATCGAATCCGCCGGCAACCCGCTGGACCACCGAGTCGGCCAGGCTCCGCTCGGCGGCGGTCTGGATCGCCGGCTGGTCCTCGATCCGGCCGATGTTGCCCACCGCGATGTTTTCCTTCAGTAGAAAATCGTAGCGGACGAAGTCCTGGAAGATGACGCCGATGTTCCGCCGGAGGCTGTCGAGGTCGTAGTCCCGGAGGTCCACCCCGTCCAGCAGAATCCGGCCCTCGTCCGGGTCGTAAAGCCGGGCCAGCAGCTTGACCAGGGTCGTCTTGCCGGCCCCATTCTCCCCCACCAGCGCGATCCGCTCACCCGGAGCCAGAGAGAAGTCGAGGTGCCGGACCGCCCATTGTTCCGCTCCCGGATAGCGGAACCCGACACCCTCGAAGGCAAAGCCGGTCCGAATGGGAACCGGCACGGGCTTGGCGCCCGGGTTGCGTCGGATGCTGGGCTCGATCTCCAAGAACGAGAACAGGTCCTCGAGATAGAGACTCTGCTCGAACACCTGCGCCAGCGAAAGCAGCACCCGCTGGATCAGATCCCGGCTCTGGCGGAACGATCCCGCCAGGAAGGTGAGCACGCCGATGGTAAACACGCCGGCTCGCGACTGGTGACCCGTGACTGTCAGATAGATGATCACGGCGTACGCGGCGTAATACCCGAGCGTCCCCACGATCGAGAGCAGGGTGGAGACGATGCTCCGGCGGACCGACAGGGCCTTGTTGGCCTCGTAAAATTCCTGCGACAGCCGGTCGTAGCGGCCTACCAGGAAATCCGAAAGTCCGAAGAGCTTGAGCTCCTTGGCCGAGATGTCACTGGCGCCGATGTAGCGGAGATAGTCGAGGGTGCGGCGCTCGGGAGTCCAGGAGAAGAGCAGTGAATAACCCAGAGAGGCGAAGTGGGTTTCGCCCAGGAGCGAGGGCAGCACCGCCACCACCAGGAGCACCAGAAGCCAGGGGACGTATACCGCTAGCGCGACGCTCAGCGAGACCAGGGTGATCAGGTCCTGCAGGGTCGCCAGCAGCATGGTGAAGAGCCCGATACGTCCCACCGTCTGCCGCCGGGCCCGCTCCAGCTTGTCGTAGATCTCGGCGTTCTCGAACTGCTCCAGGTCGAGGGTCGCGGCGTGCTGCATCAGCTGGACGCTGGTGCGGTTGGCGAAGAGGTCGCCCAGGAGACTCTCCAGAAGCGCCGACACCCGGCTGAGCCCTTCGCCGACCAGGGCGATCGCCAGCTCGATCCCGATGAGCAGGCCGAGCCGGGACCAGGG
>DATKJJ010000367.1:0-9064 GCA_035543695.1 Gemmatimonadales bacterium
ATGTAGTACAAGACCTTGGTACCTGCTCGATGGGCCGCTTCCGCCACCCGGAGATGGAATCCGGGATAGTCGACCAGTATGGCCAGATCGTAGCGGCCTACCCGGAAGTCTCCCTGCAGAGCGCGCAGCAGGCGATAATGGGCGCGGATCTTGGTGACAATCTCGACCACGCCAAACGCGGCGAGTCCTTCCATGGGATAGCGGATGGTGGCCCCGGCATCTTCCATCTGCGGTCCGCCTAGGGCCTCGATGGTCCCGCCGGGATAACGCTCCACGAGCGCGCGAACTACAGAGGCTGCATGCAGGTCTCCGGACGGTTCACCGGCGGAGACGAAGATGCGAGGCGTGCCCCGCTGCGGCATCAATGGGTGGATACGGCCAGTGGCTGCGTCCGGACCGCATCGGCAACCCGCAGCGCGAGCGCCAGGGCCGCGCGACCCTCCTCCCCGCGAACCACGACCTCACGCAGCCCCCGAACGGCGTGCACAAAGCTCTGCAGCTCCAGCGCCAGGGCATCGGCCTCGGGGGCCTCCAAGACAATGCGCTCGACCACGTCGGCCAGCTCCCGCCCGGTCCCCGGCTGCCAACCGTTCCGCACCCGCATGAATTCGCCGCCGCCGCTTGCCAGATCGAGAGACAGATAGCCGTTGGGCTGGAAGAGCCGAAGCCGTCGAATCCGCTCCCGGGCCACCCGTGAGGCCGTCGCCTGGGCCACCGCGCCGTTGGCGAATTCCACCCGGGCATTGGCCAGATCCAGATGCGACGAGAGCACCGAGATACCCGATGCTCTCACCTCTGTGGCCATGCCGCCGCCCGTCAAGTGAAGCACGAGGTCAAGGTCGTGAATCATCAGATCCAGCACGACCGCTACGTCGGTTCCCCGCGGCTGGAAGGGAGCCAGTCGCTGGCTCTCGATGTATCGGGGACCGTCTAGGAACGGCTCCGCCGCCCGCAGTGCCCGGTTGTAGCGCTCGATGTGCCCCACCTGCAACTGAAGACCCCGGCGGCGGGCGGCCGCGATCAAACAGTCGGCTTCCTCGAGCGTCGCCGCGAGAGGTTTCTCCATCAAAACCGGAATCCCGAGCTCCAGCGCACGAAGGCCCACCTCCGCGTGTACCGGTGTGGGGACCGCGATCGTGACCGCCTCGACCCGGGCCAGCAGGTCATCCATCTCCATGAAGGCTGTCGTTCCCAGCTCGGCCGCAACTTTCGCCGCGCGACCGGCGTCGATGTCGCATACCCCAACCAGACGAACCTCGTTCAACTTGGCCAGGTGCCGGGCATGATGTTGGCCCAGCGCGCCTACGCCGATGACGCCAACCGGAAGTCTGGTTCTCACGCGGGGACACCTCGTTCACTGGACTCCACGAAGGCGAGAAAGCGCTCGACCTCGGGAAATGGCGGAAGGTCACTGCGAGCTCGTTCCATAGCCTGGGAGAGGTTGAGGTCCGAGTTGAAGAAAAGGCGATAGGCCCGCTTCAGCGCGGCCACAGTCTCGCCCGAGAACCCTGCCCGCTGTAGCCCGATCGAGTTGAGGCCGTTCAGCTCCATCGGGTTCCCCACTGCCTTCACGTAGGGCGGGATGTCCTGGTTCACCCGCGAGCCTCCGCCCACGAAGGCGTAGGTCCCAATGGTGACGAACTGATGGACGGCGTTGAGGCCGCTGAGAATGGCACGGTCGTGGATGGTGACGTGCCCGGCACATTGGGTCGCATTGGCAATCACGACGTCGTCACCGACATGGCAGTCGTGGGCCAGATGCACGTAGGTCATGATGAAGCAGCGCGCCCCCACCGTGGTCTTGAAGGTGGCGGTGGTGCCCCGATTGATCGTAGAGTACTCGCGGATGATGGTGCCTTCGCCCACCTCGACCCAGGTTTCCTCCCCCTGATACTTGAGGTCCTGGGGGTCGCCGCCGAGGATCGAGCCGTCTCCCACATACACGTCGTCCGCCAGCCGCACGTTGCGCTGGAGAGTTACCCGGGGCCCCAGCCGGCAGCCATCGCCCACCACAACGTTGGGTCCAATGATGGTGTATGGTCCCACGGCCACTCCCTTCCCCAGCTCGGCAGAAGGATCGATGAGCACGGTGGGATGAATGTTCGGGCTCACCGATCCACCACCCGAGCCATCATCTCAGCTTCGGCAACCACCTGACCCTCGACATAGGCCATCCCCTTCATCCGGCAGGTCCGACCCCGGTTCTGCAGCATCTCCAGCTCGCATCGCAGCTGATCTCCGGGCAGAACGGGCCGGCGGAACTTTACGTTGTCGAGCGACATGAAGTAGACCACCTTCTGATCCGGATCCTCGATGGTGCCCAGCAAGAGCATCCCGCCGACCTGCGCCATCGCCTCGATGATGAGCACTCCGGGCATGATCGGATGGCCCGGAAAGTGGCCCTGAAAGAAGGGCTCGTTGATGGTCACGTTCTTGATGCCCACGATCCGCCTGGTGCCCTCGACCTCGATGATCCGGTCCACCAGCAGAAAGGGGTACCGGTGGGGGATGACGTCCAGGATCCTGCCGATGTCCATCACAACCCCTCCCACGCGTTGACCGGTGCGGGTGAGCCAGCGAGCCAGCGCAATATTACCCTGATGGCTCGGCTTTGTGGCCACGATGTGCCCCTCGATGCGCCCCCCGATCAGCGCCAGATCACCCAGAATATCCCCCGCCTTATGGCGGACGAACTCATCCGGCCAGCGCAGTGATCCCCCCACCAGGCCGTCGTCCGAGAGCACCAGGGTGGACTCGAGAGCAGCGCCCAGGGCCAATCCCCGAGCCCGTAGCGCCTCTGCCTCCCGGAGAAACCCGAAGGTTCGTGCCTCCGATATCTCCTCGGCGAAGGCGCCGGGAGTCATATCGTACGAGCCGGTCTGCCGACCGATCAGGGGGTGGTTCCATTCGATGGTGGTGGTGATCCGGAGGGATTTGGCAGGCGCCACCACGTAGGAGGAGTCACCTTCCGTCAGATCAAAGGCGGTGGGGACCCGGTAGACCACCGGATCTCCCGGCTGTTCCGCGATTCCCGCGTCCGCCAGTGCCTTGAGGTACAGCGAGAAGGAACCGTCCCCGATCGGAGGTTCCGGACCATCGAGCTCGATGGTGAGGTCATCCAGCTGCAGCGCTGCCGCGGCCGCAAGCAGATGCTCGACCGTCTGGACGATGGTCTCTCCCTCTCCCAAAGCGGTGCGCCGCTCGGTGGACTGCACCATGCTCAGGCGGGCGGGAATGCTGGGACGGTCGGGCAGGTCGGTTCTGCGAAACACGATTCCCTGGCCGGCCGGACCGGCCCGGCACACGGCCGAAACGTAGGAGCCGGTGTGCAGCCCGATACCGCTGACGCAGGCGTCATGCGCAACAGTGCGTCTAGGCACGGGGGCCTCGTTTGGGCGCCAGCTCTTCCAGCTCGTCCACGATTGGCGCGAGCCGGTACATCGCCGCCTGGGCCCGGAGAAACTGGCGGTGGGGTCGGGCCGGGTGCCCGCTGAATGAAGCGCCGGGCGGGACATCGCCGAAAATGGCGCTCTTGGCCGCGATCCGGGCCCTATCGCCGATGATCAGATGATCGGTCACTCCCACATGTCCCGCCAGAATCGCATCGTTGCCGATGCGAGTGCTGCCGGCAATCCCCACCCCAGCCATGATCAGGCACCGCTCACCGATCTGCACGTTGTGTCCTACCTGGACCAGATTGTCGAGCTTTGTGCCGCGGCCGATCACCGTATCGTCGATGCTTCCCCGATCGATACAGGTGTTCGAGCCAACCTCCACGTCGTCCTCCAGCACGCAGCCACCAAGGTGAGGTATGCGATTGTGCCCTGTGCGATCGGACAAGTAGCCAAACCCGACGCCACCTATGACAGCTCCGGCTTTGAGGACCACCCGATGACCGATGCGGCTGCCCGCGTAGCACACGACGCCCGGACCGAGCACAGCGTCATCGCCCACCGTCACGCCATCGCCCAAGGAGACATGCTCCGCCAGTCTGGTGCGCGCTCCAATCCGGACATCTCGTCCGATCACAACGTAGGGGCCGATGGAAACGGCTGCGCCGAGCCGGGTTCCGGAGCCGATCCGGGCGGAGGGATCGACGCCCGAGCTCTGGACGCCCGGCGGAAAGAGGGTACCGATGACGTGGACCAGCGCCTTGTAGGGATCGGCTACGACGATTCGAGCGGGAGGGCCACTCGGTCCAGCGGCCAGCTCTTCGGGGATGAGAACCGCCCCGGCGCGGGAGGTGCTGAGATCAGTGGCATATCGAGAGGAAACAGCAAAGGAAAGCGCGTCGGGACCGGCCCGGCTCAGCGGCCGGATCGAGTCGATCCGCACAGCCCCGTCACCAATCAGGCGGCCACCGACGAGATCGGCGACCGCCTGCGCGGTAAGGCCACCAGCCGTCACGCGACTAGCTGCCCGCTTTGAGCTGCTGGATGACGCGCTGAGTTAAATCCAGCGATTTATCCGCGGTAACGATCCCGTTGTTGGGGGCGCTCACGTCGAAGATCATGGCATAGTTCCCCGCCGCGCGTACGCCCTCGATCACGCTGTTGACCTTCGTCTGAATCGGATCGAGCAGCTCCCGCTCCCGGGTGGCCGCCTTCTGCTGCAGCTCCTGAGTGCGCTGCTCCAGCTTCTGCTGCTGGGTTTGAAGGTCTTTCCGCTTGGCGGCTCGCTGGGTGGGGCTGAGCATGACCGATTGTTGATCGAAGTCGGAGGCGGCAGAGTCCAGGCTGGCCTGGAGCTTCTGCACTTCAACCCGATAGGTGGCGAGCTCTTTGGTAAAGGTCGATTCCGCGGTGACGTATCCCGGGGTCGATTTCAGGATTGCCTGGGTATTGACGTAGGCAATCTTGGGGTTCCCGGCCTGCTGGGCAGCGAGCGACCCGGTTCCCGCCACCGACAACGCGGCCAACCCAATCCAGGCTCGCACGACGACAAGCTTCATGCTTCACTCCCGATGAAAGGTGCGTACGACTTAGAAGAAGTTCCCCAGCTTGAAGTGGAGCTGCCACCCCGGGTTGGGACGGCCGGCGGGGGTCACTTTGTCGAACCCGTAGGCCAGATCCACCCCGATCGGCCCCAGGGGTGAGATCACTGCGCCCCCGAAGCCGGCCCCCCGGAACAGGCGGGTTGGATCCCACTGGCGGGCAGAGCGATAGACGTTACCGGCGTCGAAGAAGGTACTCAGGTACAGCGACTGGCTGATCCGTGCCCCGGCCTCGACGGTGAATGCGGCGTAGGACTTTCCGAAGGACTGGGAGCTCGCGGCAGTGCCGCCCCCGGCGCTCGGGTCGAATCCATTCGGGGTGATGGAAAACTCATCGTAGCCCCGCAGCGGAATCCCGTACTGCACGCCTCCCAGGGCATACAGGTCCTGGTAGAAGGGCCCGGCGTCGCCGAACACAAACCCCGATTTCGCGGTCAATCCGAGCACGAACTGCACGCCGGCGCCGAGCTGACCGCCGCCCCCCATGCTGCCCAGCGGCGCATACCAGCGTCCCTCCAGGTCCACTTTCTGGAAATCGCCGGTGCCGCCGAGAAATCCGCCGGTAAGCTCGCCGCTGGCGGTGGTCATGATTCCGGCCGTGGCGAACGGAAGGCCAACCCGAGTATCCCGGACCAGGCTGGCCCCGAGGCTGGATTTGGTGCAGCCCACCGGGCAACGAAACTGCTGCTGGATATCCGCAGAGCCACCCTCATACCGAATGTCCTGCAGCGAGTATGAGGTGAACAGCCGGGTATAGCGAGACCCCAGGAAGGGGAAGCCCAGCTGGAAGCTCCCGCCGGTCTGCTTCCGCCGGCCCAGCTCACCGACGGTGTAGCGCGCCCGGGAATCGAAAAGCGATAAAGTTCCCGAGATCCGGCTTTCCCGAATGGCCGGATCGGTGTAGCTCAGGGTGAAGTCGTTGATGTTCTTGCCGAACTGCCACTGAAGCTTGCCCCGCTTCCCCCGTCCGAACAGGTTCGGCTCCTCCAGGCCCAGAAATCCGCCCACCCCAGTGCCCTGCCCCAGTGAAGCGCCGAAGTTGATGTTCCCGGTGCGGCGCTCTTCAACCCGGAAGATGATGTCAACGTCTGCCCCATTGGCGGAAGGCTTCACGTCCGGCGGAGGCATCGGTTGCTGGAAGAACCCCAGGTTTGCCACATTCTGATAGGAACGGATCAGGCGATCCTGGCTGAAGAGATCTCCCGGCAACATCACTATCGCTTCGCGAATCACCCGCTCGTGGGTGACATCGTTGCCCACGATCTCGATCTTGTTGATCGTGGCCGGGGTTCCCTCCCTGACGTTCCAGCGCAGGTCCACCAGCGGCACTCCCTTGGGGCCGGTACGGCGAACCTCCTCCGGCTGCACCTGGGCGTAGATATAACCGTTGTTGGCGTAGAGCTTCTGAATCTTCTCAGTGGCTTCGTTCCACTGGGTCTGGCTGAAGGGGCGAGAATGGCCCACCGGAGTGCCGTCGGGGCCTACCGGTCCGAATGGGTAGAACGCCCGCAGTTCCTCGGTCGAGAACCGGCGATTTCCCTCGATGTCAAACGTTCCCACCCGGTAATTCTGGCCCTCATCCACGGTCAGGTGCAGGATGGCCTTGCCGCCGGTGGAATCCGAGATCAGGGAATCCTGGGTGACCTGGAAATCGACATAGCCGTGATCGGCGTACCAATTGGGTAGCCGCTCGCGCACATCCTGCTCCACCGTGCGCTCGTCATACTCCCCTTTCTGGAACCACCAGAACCCTTCCGGGTGGGTGGCCATGTGCTTGATCAGGGACTCGTCGGTGAAGTGCTTGTTGCCATCCACTACCACCTGGCTGATGGCAACCCGATTGCCCTCGGTGATATCGAAGACGACCCGGGCCCGGCCAGGCTGCGGGGTAACCTGCACCACCTTGATCTGCGATGCGTAGTAGCCCTGGTGCTTGTAGAGGGAATCAATGGCGGCGCGCGCCTGTTCCACTGCGTTGCGGTCCAGCGGACGACCCTCGGTGAGATGAACTCGGCCCTTGACCTCACCCTCCCCCACCCGGTTGACCCCACGCACCGCCCACTTCTCCAGCACTGGGCGTTCCTTCACTCGCAGGACCAGCAGCAGGTGCTGTCCCTGATTCCGCTGCTCAACCAGGACGTCGTCGAACTGCCCGGTCTGGAACAGCGCGGTAATGGCCCGCTGGATATCGCGGTAGTTGATGGGCTGGTGAACGATGATGCCCGAACTGCCGATGATCTGGGATGGAGTGAGGCGCTGGTTTCCCTGGACTACGATGCTGTCAACCGCAGGCGGGCCGGGCTCCTGAGCCGCGAGAACCGCCTGCCCTCCACAGGGGAGCAAGCAGGCGGCACAAAACGAGAGAATACGACGCATCAGCACGGGGCGGAGGGTAAGCGCGGCGGGCCTCCACCGGAAGCCCGCCGCGCGGCACTATGCCTGGGTACCGGTCAGCGCCCGGAAGACCAGCCGTTCGCCGTCAGGCGAAACATCTACCTCGATCTCGTCTCCCCGGCCGAAGTCGCCCATGAGGATCTTCTCGCTGAGCGGATCCTCGATGTAGCGCTGGATGGAACGCTTCAGTGGGCGGGCTCCGTAGTTCTGGTCGTAGCCGTGCTCCACCAGGAATTGGGTGGCTGCCGGCGTGAGCTTGACCTCGTCGCCTAGACGTCGCTGCACCTCGCGGAGCAGGATGGTGACGATCTGTGCGATGTGATCCTTGGCCAACGGGTGGAAGACGATCACGTCGTCCAGTCGATTCAGGAACTCCGGGTTGAAAACCTTGTTCATCTCCTCTTTGACCGTGTCCTGCATCTTTTCGAAGCTCCGGCCCTGATCGCCCCCGTGGAACCCGAGCGTCTTGCCCTGCATGATGTCCCGAGCCCCGACATTGGAGGTCATGATCACCACGGTGTTCTTGAAGTCGATCACCCGCCCGTAGTTGTCGGTGAGATGTCCCTCATCGAGCACTTGGAGCAGGATATTGAACACGTCGGGGTGCGCCTTTTCAATCTCGTCCAGCAACACCACGGAGTAGGGCTTGCGCCGGACTGCCTTGGTGAGGGTACCGGAATCTTCGTAGCCCACGTAGCCCGGGGGCGCACCGATCAGGCGCGACACCGAGAACTTCTCCATGTACTCCGACATGTCCACTCGAATGAGAGCGGAGGCGTCGGCGAAGAGAAACTTGGCCAGGGCCCGGGCGAGCTCGGTCTTTCCCACTCCGGTCGGGCCGGAGAAGATGAACGAGCCGATCGGGCGGTTGGGATCCTTGAGTCCTGCCCGGGAACGACGGATGGCTCGGGACACGGCCTTGATCGCCTCGTCCTGACCCACCACGGACCCGTGCAGCTCGTCTTCCATCCGCATGAGGCGGGCGGTCTCGGCCTCCTGTAGCCGGGTGACGGGAATACCGGTCCAGCGTGACACGATGAAGGCAATGGCCTCCTCGTCGATCACCGGCCGCTTGGTTTGACGTTCGCGCTCCCACTCCTCGTTCTTGAGCCGGATCTGATTCTGCAGATCGCGCTCCTGGTCGCGGAGCGAGGCAGCCCGCTCGAAGTTCTGATCCCGAACCGCGTCTTCCTTCTGAACGTTGACCTTTTCCAGCGCCGTCTTGAGCTCCGCCACCTCAGCCGGCGGCACCTGCGACGCGAGCCGCGCCCGAGCTCCCGCCTCATCGATCACGTCGATGGCCTTGTCGGGCAGGAACCGGTCGGTGATGTAGCGCTCGGAAAGCTCCGCTGCCGCGCTCAGCGTGGCGTCGGGGATGCTGATCCGGTGATGGTCCTCGTACTTCTTCCGCAGCCCCTTGAGGATCTCGACCGTCTCTCCGACAGTGGGCGGTTCGACCACCACGGTCTGGAAGCGGCGCTCCAGCGCGCCGTCCTTTTCGATGTACTTGCGGTACTCGTTGAGGGTCGAGGCGCCCACACACTGCAGCTCGCCCCGCGCCAGGGCGGGCTTCAGCATGTTCGAGGCATCGATGGCGCCCTCAGCGGCCCCCGCCCCGACCAGCGTGTGCAGCTCATCGATGAACAGGATGATCTGCTTGTTCTGCGCGATCTCGTT
>DATKJJ010000368.1:0-6346 GCA_035543695.1 Gemmatimonadales bacterium
GCGTCCGACAAGATACCAAGGTGGAGCTTATGGCACGGGTTTGCGCCGTGTGCGCTAAAGGGCCGGTTACCGGCAACAACGTCAGCCACGCCAACAATCGCTCGAAGCGGCGCTGGTACCCCAATCTGCAGACCGTGCGCGTTCTGGTCGATGGCGCGCCCAAGCGGATCAGGGTCTGTACCCAATGCCTCAAGAGTAATCGGATCAAGAAGGCGAGCTGACTGCAGAAAAAAGGGGACCCGAAGGTCCCCTTGTTTGTTTCTGGCCGGCAGCCGCTCACTCCGCAAGCAGCTCGATCCTCGCCACATCGGCACCATCTCCTTCGCGGTGACCCAGCTTCAGAATCCGCGTGTACCCCCCCGGACGGGCCGCGAACCGGGGCCCGATCTCGCCGAATAGCCGAGTGAGGGTTTCCCGGTCCTTGATCCGCCGTTCCACCAATCGCCTTGCGTGGAGGTCGCCCCGCCGCGCCAGGGTGATGAGCTTCTCGGCAAAGGGCCGCAGCTCCTTCGCCTTGGCCTCGGTAGTGATGACCCGGCCGTGCACGAAAAGGCTGGTGGCCATGTTGTTCAACATGGCGCGCTTGTGAGTTGAAGTGCGGGAAAGCTGCCTGCCTTTGGCGCGATGCCGCATCAGGTACCGTCTCCAATGATGGTCGTTGACGGCTGCACCACCGGAGCAACTCCGGGCCGCACGATCCTCAGCTCGCCGTCGGTCTCTTCAAACCCCATTCCGAAGTTGAGCCCCTCGCGCTGAAGCAGCTCGGCAATTTCGCTGAGGGCCTTTTCGCCGACGTTCTTGACCTTGAGAAGATCGTCCTCTGAGAACTCGACCAGGTCCCGCAGGGTGCGGATGTTGGAGTTCTTCAGGGAATTGAGCGACCGCACCGAAAGGCCGAAGTCGTCGATGGGGCGGCTCAGCCGCTGACGCAGATTGCTGCCGGCCGCTCCGCCGGTGGCTGCGCCGGCGTCACGCATGGTCGGTACCTTGCCGAAGTCCACGAAATACTGAAAGTGGACCTGCGCCAGGGCCGCAGCGTAGGCGATAGCGTCTTCCGGAGTGATGGTGCCGTTAGTCTCGACCGACACGGTCAGACGGTCATAGTCGGTGCGCTGACCGACACGGGTTTCCGCCACCGTGAAGTTTGCCCGGCGCACCGGATTGTAGATGGCATCCACCCGGACCAGGTCGATGGGCAGCGACCGGTCGGCCGGGTGCATTTCGGCCTCGACGTAACCCCGGCCCTTGTTGACGTAGAGCTCCATGCTCACGTCCCGATCGTCCTGCAGAGTGAAGAGCAGGTGTTCGGGGTTCTTGATGACAACCGACCCGTGCTCCTGAATATCGCGAGCGTAGACCGGCCCGGCGCCCTCGCGACGGATGTGGAGCACCGCATCGTCGACGTTGTCGGCCAGCACCAGGGTGAGCGCCTTCAGCCGTTGCACGATCTGGTGCACGTCTTCGAGGACGCCCTGCACCGTCTGATGCTCATGGACGACGCCATCGAGCCGGAAGCCCCACACCGCGCTTCCGCGCAGCGAGGAGAGCAACAGCCGGCGGAGCGAGTTGCCCAGGGTGTACCCGAAGCCCCGCTCGAGCGGCTGGAGACGGAATTCAGCGGCATTGGGATTGTCGTCCCGCTTGGTCATCTCGACGAGATGCGGGCGAACCAATCCGGTCAGATCAATGGTCATGGTCACTTCGTGTGTTGCTCCAGTCTAGAGTTACTACACCCGCCGCTTCTTGGGCGGACGGCAGCCGTTATGCGGGATAGGCGTGACATCGCGGATGGAAACCACGCGAAGCCCCACCGAGGCCAGGGCCTGAATGGCCGACTCGCGTCCGCTGCCCGGCCCCTGGACCCGAACGTGCACCCGCCGAAGCCCCAGGTTCATGGCTTCCCGTCCACAGTTTTCCGCCGCCACGGTTGCCGCGAAGGGTGTGGACTTCTTGGAACCCTTGAAGCCGGCCTTCCCCGCCGACCCCCAGGCCAGGGCATTGCCCCGCAGGTCGGTGATGGTGATGAGCAGGTTGTTGAATGTGGCCGAGATGTGCGCGATCCCCTCGGAGTCCACCACCTTCTTCGAGCGCTTGGGACTGGGGGCCTTGGCCGGTGTTGGCGCGGTCATCTACTTCTTCGTCACTTTCTTCTTGCCGGCAATAGCGCGCCGGGGACCCTTCTTGGTCCTTGCGTTGGTGTGGGTCCGCTGGCCCCGGACCGGAAGCCCGCGGCGGTGCCGAATCCCCCGATAGCTCCCGATGTCCATCAGCCGCTTGATGTTCATGGCGACTTCGGTACGGAGCGCTCCTTCCACCTTGACCGAACGCTCGATCATTTGGCGAAGGCGCGCCACTTCCGCGTCCGAAAGATCGCGCACGCGGGTGTCCGGATTGACGCCGGTCTCCCCCAGAATGCGGCTGCTGGTGGGCCGGCCAATTCCGAAGATGTAGGTGAGGGCGATCTCGACCCGCTTCTCGCGCGGGAGATCCACGCCAGCAATACGTGCCATGATCAGCCTTGCCGCTGTTTGTGCTTGGGATTGCGCTTGCAGATGATGCGGACCACGCCTTGTCGCTTGATGACCTTGCAGTGCTCGCAAATCGGCTTCACGCTGGAACGAACCTTCACGCTTTTCTCCGGGCCAGGTTTAGGGCTAGCAGGGCAATATAGAAGTGACCTCCCTATGAGGCAAGTCGAGACTCTGCATCGAGAAAGCCCGCCCCTCAGCCCACCGCCCGGAACTCGACCAGCGTCCACCCGCCCTGACTTCGGCGGTATCCCAACAGGAGCACCTGGGTTCGCACGTTCTGGGTTCCGACAACGCGGTATTTCCTCTGGAGCTCGACATACCCTTGGCTGGGGGCCACCTCACGCGCTGCCCGGACCACCGTTTCGACCTCCTGGCCGTTGGATAGAAAGTTCGAGAGGAGGGCTGCAGCCTGGTCCGGCCCCAGCGCCACCGACGGTTCGGCGCCGGGCAGCGGAATCAGCAGACGGGGGCTCTCGGCAACGAGGGCGGCCGTATTGTGAGCAAACCACGCCTGCCGGGCCTTCTCGGCAGCCTGATCCAGGTCGTTGCCCTGAGCGTTCCCCAGCGCAGGGGCCACAGCCAGTACCACAGTCATTACGATATGACGCACCCCGCCTCCTTCATGAGCTCTTCCAAAACTGCGCGTGGATTCGCGGCCTGAAGCACCGGCCGGCCGACGACCAGGTGCGTGGCTCCATGCCTGATGGCGTCCTCCGGGGAGGACACCCGAACCTGGTCTCCCCTGGCATCTGAGCCCCTCCTGATCCCCGGAACGACCAAAGAGGGCTTCGGCCCCAGCCGCTCACGCAAGACCGATACCTCGCTGGGCGAGCATACCAGTCCTTGCAACCCGGCGGCGATTGCCACTTGGCCCAACCGCACGACTTCGGCTGCCAGATTCACCGACGTTCTGCCCAGCGCCTGCTCGTAGGAAGCCGCGTCATGGGAGGTAAGCACGGTGACCCCGACCAGGGCGAGCTCACCTGCTGAAGCCGCGACCGCGGCCTCGAGCATCGCCGTGCCTCCAAGTACGTGGACGGTGGCCATACGCACGCCCAGGTCCCGGGCTGCGCTCACTGCACCAGCAACAGTGTTCGGAATGTCGTGCCATTTGAGATCGAGAAAAACATCGAGCCCACGCTCGATCAGCCGACGGACGAACTCGGGCCCTTCCCGCGTCATGATTATAGAACCGACCTTGACCCATCGAAGTGGGGGAAGCCGATCCAGCAGCGCAATGGCATCGTCGCCACGCGGAAGGTCCAAAGCCAGAATCAACTCAGCCACCCCCACCCTCCAGGTCTCGCACGATCCTCTCAGGTAGTCGTGGATCGGCCAGCGCGGCGGTACCCATGGCCACCAGCGATGCGCCGGCCCGTAAGTACTGCCGCACATCGTCGGCTGATCGCACGCCGCCGACACCGATCACGGGCATTCCACCGGTGCAATCGAGAATCCGCGAAACCGCCAGCACTCCGACCGGCAGCAGCGGCGGTCCGCTCACGCCACCGCTGCCGTGGCCCAGTCGGGCGTCACCGGTATGGCCGTAGAGTATTCCGGGTATGGTGTTCACCGCACTGACCGCATCGGCGCCCGCATCCCTTGCCACGACCGCCATCCCTCCGATATCGGGAAGCAGGGGCGACAGCTTGGCCACGAGTGGAAGCTTGGTGCGTCCCCGGCAGGCAGCCACGATCCGCTGAACGCAACCGGAATCAGCGCCGAACTCAATCCCACCAGCCGAGGTATTGGGACAGGAAAGGTTCAGCTCGAAGGCCGCGATAGGGGACGATCCGTCCAACCGCCGGACCACCTCAGCGTATTCATCCACCGTGAACCCAACGACGTTGACCAGGACTTGCGCCCGGGTCAAATGCCTGGAGAGCCAGGGCAGCGCCTCCCGCCGAACCGACTCGACCCCGGGGTTGGCCAAGCCGATCGAATTCAGCATGCCCCCGGCGAACTCCGCCACCCGCGGCGGGGCGTTTCCGTGGCGCGGCTGCAAAGAGACTGCCTTGGTGATGATACCGCCGAGCCGATCCAGCCTGAGCACTCCGTCGAGCTCGCGGCCGAAGCCGGCGGTCCCCGCGGCGAGAAGAAGCGGATTCTGGAACCGTTGGCCGAACAGCTCTCGCTCGAGAGAGAGAGAGTTCACTGGGGCTCGGGAACCTTGGACCCTCCTGCGGCAGGCTTGGGGCGACGATCCGGTTGCAGGGGTGGAACGAATTTCCGGCGAACCCCTGGCGCCGGAGCCCGTTGGACCGCCAGCGAGGCGGCAAACGCCCCTAGTGAATCCTCCAGCTGACGGTACTCGGGCGTGGCCTCGCCCTGAATGGCGACCACGTACGGACTGTCATAGTACTGCTGGTCGAGGATGGTGCGGGCACTATCGACCCATTCCGGATTCAACTGTTGGGCGGCAAGGATGGCTTTGGGAGCATAAGCCGAAAACGGCCATTGCCCGGGAATCCGGCGGAAGAGGGACTCTGCTATCCTGGGTGCCTTGAGGATTTCCCGGGCGGACTCCCCAGCCAGAAATAGCCGGAGATCTCCCTGGGGCGTCGTGGGTGTCGCCGTTCTGGCCGCGGCATCGACTTCGGCCACGCTGGCGGCAAATCGATCGATTTCGTCAGCCCTGACTTCGAACCGCAGGGCGAGCCGCTTCAGGCTATCTATGACCGAGGGCAGATCAGCCGGACTGTTCAGTGATGCCAGGCGGAGCTTGATCAGGGCCAGACCCGCCCGACCTGCCGACTCACCTTTGCCTCCGATCGTGAGCGCTTCCCGGAAGCGGCGTGCGGCGCGAGCGGTATCGATCGAGCTGAGCCGAAGCCCGTCATCCAAGAAGGTACGCGCCTGCAACTCGGGGGTGCGTTTGGGAAGACGCTGCACCCGGTCCACCAAGCCCGAAGCCGCGACCGGATTCTCCTGTGCCATGATGACCAGAACCGAGTCCCAACGCCGGGTGGAATCGCCATGAAAAATCAGCGAGTCGCTTAGAGCCAGCGCCTCAGCCACCCGACCAGCGCCAGCCAGCGCCAACATCCGCTCGGTCTGCGCCCGAGGCTCGTACACTCCTTCGAGAACGCGTAACGCCTCCTCATACTGGCCGCCCGCTCGGAGGACCCGCGCGTGCTGGAAGCGAGCCTCCCGGCGACGGTCCGGGTTGCTGCTCTGGAGCAACTGAACGAACGCTGCATCGCCACCCGCGAGATTGCCTGAGGCCATCTGACAGCGCCCGGTGGACAGCAGGGCATCCTCGACCAGCTCCGGCGACGAGCGAGTCGTGGTCGCCAATCGGCCCAGGGGGCCCAGTGCCTGGTCGCACTGACCCAGTCGAGCCAGAGCCACACCCCGAAGCAGTTCGGCCTGTTCCGCGTACTTGCTCTTGGGGTGGCGTACCACAACCGACTCGGCCTTGGTGGCTACCTGACCCCAAAGATTGTTGGCCTCGAAGGTTCGGCCGTCGTGCTCCGCCTTACGGGCTGAGTTGGCCAGCCGATTGGCGTTGTACATGCCGTTGTAATAGACGCATGCAGCCGTCGCGGTCAGACTCACTGCGAGGATGACACGACGGAGACGGTGACCCGCGCTCACTTCAGCCCTCCTGCCTCGACCGCGGGCTCGGTCTTACGCTGATATTCGAGCAGATACTCGACGATGGCATCGGCCAGCGCCGCGGCCATGGCCTTCTGGCCGGCGTAGCTGGTGAGAAACCGGCCATCTTCGGGGTTCGTGCTGTAGCCGAGTTCCACCAGAATGGCCGGCCGGCGGGCGGTAGTCAGAACCATGAATCCCGCCTGCTTGACCCCGCG
>DATKJJ010000369.1:0-2802 GCA_035543695.1 Gemmatimonadales bacterium
GATCCAGACGCTTACCGACACGCTCCCCATCCCAAGGGGCGAATAATCATCATCGCCCCCACCCGGGCCGCCTGTGAGACCATCGAACTGGCCCTCGGTCTGCGGGTCGACACACTGCTCGAGCGGGAACATGGTCCTGAACTGCGGCAGTGGGCCGAGCAGGGACTGGCCTTCGGCATTGTGGCGGGTACGGGGACCGGCAAGACCCTGGGCATCCGGCCTGTTGCCGAGTCGATACTGCACGAGCCGCTATTCGCCGGAGTGGTGAACCGGGAGCGCGAAGCGACTCCGGAAACGCCCAGCTGGAACATTGTTATTGTGACCACGGGGATCGCCCGGAGGTGGTTTCAGGACGATCTTATCACCGGCCGCGACACGGTGATCGTAGACGAGATCCATCAGACCTCTGCCGAGCTCGAGCTTTGCCTGGCACTGGGCAAGCGCGCGGGTTGCCGATTCATCTGGCTGAGCGCGACAGTAGACCCTGCCTTCTACGCCGAGTACTTGAACAGCTCGGAGGTGCTGGTTACCCAGGCGTTCGATCCGGCGCTCAAGGCAAAGGTGCAGGTCCTTCCGCAGCAGCCCGAAGAATTTTTGAACGACCGCTACATCCGCCACATCATGAAAGAGAAACGCGGAGTTGCCGTTTTCGTGCCGACCCGCGCGGAAGTGGAGAAGCTGGCGGTCAACCTGGGAGAGCAATGGCCCAGGCTCACCACGGCGTTCTATCACGGCGGAGAGCCTATTCGGGTGATTCGCCCCTTTCTAGAAGATGAAGTCCCCCGGCCGTTCCTTCTGGCGATGACCGCCGCAGGGCAGTCGGCGCTGAACGTCCGAGGCCTCGACACCGTGGTGATCTATGATGCCCGGTACGGCAACGTCGTGGACCGGGGCCGCAACGTGCTGCACCGGCTGTATCTCGGAGCCAACGAGATCCTCCAAATGGCCGGCCGGGTGCACGGCCGGGTCGCCCACGGAGAGGTCGTGATTCTCAGCGACCGCGACCTGGTGTTCGAGACGCTTCGGCCCACGCCGCCCGAATTTCAGCTGGCGGGTGATGCTGAGCGAGTCGCGATCACCTGTGCGGCTCTGGGAGTCGATGCCCGTGATCTCGACTTGCCGGTGCCGCTCGACCGCACCGCATACAACCGCGCGCTTGGTCTACTCACCCGGCGAGGACTCATCGAGAACGGTCGGCTTACTCCGTACGGGAGGGAAGTCGAGGCCTTGCCGGTCGAGCGTTCCTGGGGAGAGCTGCTGGTCCATGCCGACGCCGAGCTGATCCCGATGGCGGCGGTGTGCTCCAACATCGAGTCCCTGCACCGGATGACCCGCGAAGAACGCGATCTGCACGGGGTGGTGGTGAATGGGAGCGATCACCTCACCGCCTACAACCTGTATGCCGAGGCGGTCAACCAGCACGGGTATCTGGGCGAAGTGTACGGTCTCCCCCGTCACCTCTTCGAGGAAGAGTTGGCGGAGTGGGCGGAGCGCCGTGGAGTTCTGGTCAAAGCGATCGAGGACACCGCCCTGGGGGTAGCTTCAGTGTACCGATCGCTGGAACTGCCCCTGCCAAAACAGCTGCCCTACGCGTCCAAGGACATCCGCCGCCGTTGGTCCGATCTGTTTGCCCGAATCATGCCCTTTGATCTCGTGATCGATGAGCATACGGCCGATGGGCAGGAGGCCAGGGTTTCCAAGACCTCGGTGGCAGGAAGCTGGGGAGCCGTGGCCGGGATGCTTCGCTACTTCGCGGACCGGTTTGGTACCCCGCGCGCCGCCATCGAAGGCACCACTCTCTCGTACGATCTCATTCATAGGTACGCCACCTCGAGTTCTCCCCGGATCATTCTGGGCGGGCCTCGCAAGCACCAACGGCTCACGATCGAGCGGCGGCGCACCTACTTCGGGTTTGAGCTGGAGACCGAACTGGAGACGCTGGAGGACGAGGTGCCTCCCGAGCTGCAGGAGGCTGCCCGCGACGTGCTGGCCCAGGCGCTCTGGGACGGCGAGACCACTCACCCCGACCAGCACCGGCTGCGGCGCACACTGGGAGAGCTGGACGAGCTGTGGCGCCGATCCGGCGGGAGCCTGGACGCAGCATCTCCCCAGGCGCTGCGAGCAAACATTCGGTCGCAGCTCGAATCGGTCCGAGGTTGGCAGGACTTTCTCCGGGCACGCATCATCTTGCATGTGGACCAGCTGGTGGATCCTTCTGCCCGTGAACGACTAGGCGAACTGCCAGGCCGGATCCATCTCCGGGGCGACGCTGTTCCCCTCGACTACGAAGTCCGCAACGGACAGGGAATCGCTCGGGTGCGTTTGCGAGAGGGCCAGGCAAAGCGCCTCCGTACCGATGAACTACCCCGGCTCGACCGCCCACTGGTGTTTGCGGTTCAGCGCGGCCGCCACCCGCCAATCCTGGCCGATTCAATTCCCGACCTTCAGGCGCTGCTTCGCCGACCGGCCCATGCTTCCGACGATGAGGAACCCAACCGTCCCCATCGCGGGGGGCGGCGGGATCACGGTGGGCGCCATAGGGGGCACCATCGAGGCCGGGGAAACCATCGAGGCCGGCACTAATCCCCTTCCATCTCACATCATCGGTGTACCTCCACCCCTCTGCTCCGGTCTGATCCATCACTACTGGGGCAATGTCACAGTTGGGTGTCAGCCTGTTACAGGAGCTACGGTTACCAGGCATGCGGCGCATTGTGCACCGCAGCGTCGGCTCGTCGTCTGTACTAGTAGGCCGGTGCTTGGAAACCAGTTAACCCCAGAATACGTATCTTTGGACTATGC
>DATKJJ010000370.1:0-6709 GCA_035543695.1 Gemmatimonadales bacterium
TCGGACCTGGAGGGTATCCGGGACCCCAATCCGTGGATGGGCTCGAGTCTGCTGACTCAAGGGCGATCGCCCAGCTTCGTCTTGCAGCGGGAGACGGCGACGCTAGGAGAGAAGGATCGCTACAGCATGGTGGTCGACCCATCCAGCGGCCGGGCACAGGTGTTCGACGCGTTCACCGATCCGCTGCAGCGGCACGACATCTCCGCCGATCACCGCGCCTTTGCCGATTCGCTACGGCGGCGAGCCGGCGACGAACGGGTGTTGACCGACTACCTGCTCGAGGCCAACAAGGTCTGGCCTGACAGCATGCATGCTCCCCCCTCAGCCGCGGTGGTGGCGCGCTAAGCTGCAGTCAGGCCGGCGCGCCCACTCGCGGCAGCCACTCCAGCACGGGCGCAACCAGACCAGCCGCCGCCGAGTCATCTCCTGAACGGGGCAGCGTGAGCACGCGGTCGACTCCGGAGAGCCGTGCGATGGCGGCCGCATTGGTTCCGGCAGACTGATCCTTCGGCTCCGGGGTGGTCAGCACCACTCCCGCAGCCGGAACACCCGCCAGTTCCAGCGCACTCAGCGTCAGCAAGGTGTGATTGATGGTCCCCAGCCGGTCGGCTCCTACAATGAGGGCCGCAGCGCCGAGAGATCGCGCCAGGTCTACCATGTTCCATTCCCAGGTAATCGGCGTGAGCAACCCTCCCGTTCCCTCCATGAGCGCAACCTCGGCCCCAGCGCAGAAGCGCTCGATTTTCAGGATCAGTGCGTCGAAGTCGATCTCGGCGCCGGCCCGCTCGCTGGCCAGCATTGGAGCCACCGGGTCCGGCAGGCGAATGATCGCACTGCCCGGTTGACTCTGTCCGGTCGCCCGCGCCAGCCGCACGCCGTCTTCTCGCTTGCTCGGCTGACCCGAACAGCCGGTTTCCACCGGCTTGATGGCGACCACCGACTTCCCGGTCTCTATGAGCGCGCGCGCCAGGGCACAGGCAACCCAGGTCTTGCCTACGCCGATGTCGGTACCGGTAACCAGAAGCCGCATGCGCTACTCGACCGTGACGGTCGCGGTCATGAATGGGTGGGGTGCGCAATGATAAGGATAGGCGCCCGCCGAGTTGAATGTCTGGGTGAAGGCATTACCTGGCGCGAGCAGGGGCGAGTCCCAGGCGCCCTGATCGCTGCTGGAATTGTGATCGGTGGGCGTCGACTCACAATTGACCCAGACGACGCTGGATCCGGCCTGGATCTGCACGTTCTGGGGCTCGAAGGCGAAGTCGTGGATGGTCACGAGCGTCGATCCGTTGACGAGCGAGCCCGGGGCAGAGCTACACAAGGCCGAATTGTCGGTTGCCGGTTCCGAGTGCTCGGAGAAGCAGGCGACGAGAATCGCGCCCAGCGCCAGACTCGCCACCGCGAGCCGTCCATGGGTGCGGCTCACGGGCCTTCCTTCACGATCACCACGCCCTTCATGAAGGGATGCGGCTGACAGGAGAACTGGTAGGTGCCGGGCCGGGTGAAGGTGTAGCGCCAGGTGCCGCCTGACTTGATCAAACCGGAGTCGAAGCTTCGGTCTACCGCGGTCACGCTGTGCTCCAGAGGATCGTTGTTGGTCCAGGTTACCGTTGTTCCAGCAGTGATCTCTATCCGGTTGGGCTGGAAAGCCAGGCTCTTGATGCCCGCCTTAATCGAGGCTTTGCTGGCGGCCAGAGAGGTGTCTCCCGCAGCGGTTACTCCTGCCGCCGGCGGTGGCGGTGGTGGCTGGTGCTTTCCGAAGTAGCGCGAGAGCGTGATCGGGATGGTGAACTCGAAGCCATAGCGGACCTGGCTGCTGCCGCGCGAGGCACCTTGCAGCGTGGCGGTGTTGGTGTTGGTGGCCTGAAGCGACAGGGTGTGGGGCGAGCCCGGGATTGCCAGCTGCAGGCCGGCGCTCCAGGCCACCTTTTCGCCCAGGAGTGAGTCGCGCTCGGTGAGGGTGACCGCATCTCCCGCTAACGCAATGTACCGGTGGACTCGAAGCACTAATCCTCCGCCCACTGCGACGTCTACATGGCCGCTCTCCGTTGGATCATCCAGCAGCCGGGTTACCCCAATCAGTCTGACCTTCCCGAGCCCTCGCGCGACGGAGATCTCCCCGTCCAGGCCCTCGGCCGCCAGGTTGTAGCCCAGCTGTCCGCTCAGATCCACGGCGGCGCCCGCATCCTGGGAGAGCGCGAGCCATCGTCCAAAGAACTCCCACTCGTTGGGATAGCGGGGAGCCAGGGTCGAGTTGGTGGCGTAGTTGAACCCGAGCATGGCGCGGTGGAACAGCCCGGTGCCCACCAGAAAAGTGGGAAAGTTGGTGATCTTCCGCTCCGGCTCACCGCTGCTGACGAAGCGATGGAGGAAGTTGAACTGGATGGTGCCGGCAGGTGCCACCCACCCACCGGAGATATTGGGAGGCCGGTCGAGCAGAGACTGGGCCCAGAGCGGGCCACCGGCCGCGGTTGCGCAGAGCAACAGAGCGAGGAGCCGAGTCACCTGTGACGCTCAAACATGGATTGCTCCAGTTGTCGGGTCAGACGATACTTTGGCTTTATGAAGCGTTGTTCGCCAGGGCTACGCACTTCCGGATGAGGAATCATGGTTCACCAACAATATCCCATTCTGCTGCTTGCTGGCATCGTCGCCGCGGGGCTGGCCTGCTCTTCAGGCTCGAGCAAGGCCGGTGGGGGCCGGCACTCCACGGTCGGCGGCACCGCCGCCTGCAAGCTGCTGGAGAGCCGGGAGCCTAACGCCGCGAATCAGCAGCCAGCCTTTCCCGGCCAGACCCGGGCCTGTGAGGACAAGTCCAACGTCGCGTTCGACGTTACCGTCGTGGCCCGCGGGCTCGAGCACCCCTGGTCGGTTGAGCCGCTGCCGGGCGGAGACCTGCTCATCACCGAGCGGCCCGGCCGGATGCGGGTGATCTCGGCCGCGGGAGATCTGGGCCCGCCGATCGCCAATCTGCCCAAGGTCGAAGCGCGGGGACAGGGCGGACTGCTCGATGCCGCGCTCAGCCCGTCCTTCACCAGCGATCGCACCATCTACTGGAGTTTCGCCGAGCCCCGTACCGGTGGCAACGCTACCAGTGTCGGGAAGGGGGTGCTGTCGCCGGACGGGAAGACCCTCGACCAGGTGAAGGTGATCTTCCACGCCATGCCCACGTATGACGGGGACAAGCATTTCGGATCTCGCCTGGCCTTCGGTCCCGACGGCAAGCTCTACGTGACCCTGGGTGAAAGATCGGACAAGCAGATGAGACCCCAGGCTCAGCGGCTGGACAGTGACATGGGCAAGATTCTCCGGCTCAACCCTGACGGGTCGGCCCCTGAAGACAACCCCTTTGTGGGCCAGCCGAATGCCCGGCCAGAGATCTGGACGCTGGGGCACCGAAACGTGCAGGCGGCGGCGTTCGATCCCCAGGGCCAGCTGTGGGAAGTGGAGCACGGCACCAATGGCGGGGACGAGCTGAACCGAATCGAGAAGGGCAAGAATTATGGTTGGCCGCTCGTCGCTTACGGCGAGGAATATTCCGGCGCGGCAATTCCCGGGGCCGTTACCGCCAAGGAGGGATACCAGCAGCCGGTGTACTACTGGGATCCGGTAATCGCGCCGGCAGGAATGCAGTTCTATAGCGGCGATGCCTTTCCTGCCTGGAAGGGCAGCCTGTTCATCGGAGGGATGGGCGCCACCAGTCTGGTCAGACTCAGCATGGAGAACGGCCGAGTCACCGGCGAAGAGCATTTGCTCAAACAGAGGGGGAAGCGCATTCGAGACGTGCGGCAGGGTGCCCGGGGCGAGCTGTACGTAGTCACTGATGAGGACAACGGGGAGCTCTGGCGGATAACCCCGAAGGGCAGCAAGTAATCTGTGTAGCGCAGTCGAGTCGGCCTGGTATAATGGGGCATGGCGAGCTCCGAAAGACGGCCGCTGGTCCTGTTCGGGCGGGCAGTTCTGTTGCAATGTCCTAACTGCGGCGGCGGTCCACTCTTTTCACGCTGGCTTCGGATGCGGGAACGCTGTCCCGTCTGCGGTATCCGCCTGGCCCGGGGAGAAGAGGGTTATCAGGTCGGCGCGTACATGTTCAACATGGTTGCGGCGGAGCTGATCTTCGCGGCCATCTTTCTGGCCATTCTGGTTTATACCTGGCCCAACCCGCCGTGGACACCGCTGCTGTACGGCGGCATTGCCCTGATGATTGTCCTGCCGGCCTTGTTCTATCCTTTTTCCAAGACGCTCTTCCTGGCCTTCGATCTGGTGTTTCGGCCACCGACGGCGACGGACTTCGAGTAATGGAATATCCTCCTGGCTGGACCTGCGAAAAAACCGTGGTGCAGCTCGAGTACTACCGCGTGAGCCGGCTGGAACTGGCCGATGCTCTGGCGGTAGCGGAGCATCTGGAAGCCTGTCCTGGCTGCGCCCACCAGCTCGTCCTCCTCCGGATGACCCCGGGCCGGCGGGCCCGTGCCTGAGCGCGTCGTTGGGTTTGCCGGCAGTCTCCGGAAGAAATCGTACAACCGCGCTCTGCTCGAAGCGGCGCGGGAGCTGGCGCCCGAGGGCATGCAGGTCGAAACCATCGAAATCGGCGATCTCCCGTTTTACAACGCGGACGTCGAGGCACAGGGCGATCCGCCGAGCGTGGCCGCATTCAAGGCTGTGCTGCAGCAAGCGGATGGGCTGCTGATCGCTACACCCGAGTACAACGATGGTATACCCGGCGTGCTGGGCAACGCGCTCGATTGGGCCTCCCGCCTTCCAGGCCGGGCCCCACTTGCGGGCAAGCCGGTAGCCGTGATGGGCGCGTCTCCCAGTCAGATCGGCACCGCCCGGGCGCAGCACTATCTGCGTCAGATCCTGTCCCACGTGCATGCCCGGACTCTCCCTCCGCCCGAGCTGCTTGTGGCCCAGGCCCATCTCCGTTTCAACGCCGAGCTTCGGCTCACTGACGACGGCACCCGCAAGGTGCTCGGCTCACTGCTGGAACGGTTCAGCCGATGGATCGAGCGGGAACGCGCGGCGGCGCAAGCCGAGCGAAACCTGATGACCAAAACCCCGGCCTAATCCTCCAATGCAGACCGAGTCACAGGTCGCCGCCCTCGGGCACGTCATCCAGCTGGCCGTCGCGCCGGTCTTTCTCCTCAGCGGGGTCAGTGGGCTGCTGGGCGTGCTCACCAACCGTCTGAGCCGGATCATCGACCGAGCCCGTGTGTTGGAGGAGAGACTGATGACGGCTGCACCTGTGGGTCAGGAACAAATTCACGGCGAGCTGCGCCTGCTTTCTCACCGGGCCCGGCTGATGAATCGCGCCATCAGCTTGTGCACGGTCTGCGCGCTGCTCATCTGTGCGGTAATCATCGCGCTGTTCGTGGCCGCGTTCCTGGAGACCAACGTGGCCATCCCGATCAGCCTCATCTTTACCGGGGCAATGCTGGCCCTGTTCACCGGCCTGATCAGCTTCCTCCGCGAGATCTACATCGCCACCCGAACCCTCCGCATAGGACCGCACTGAGTGCTCATGGCAGAGCTCCCGGTCAGAAGCTGACCGCGTGGGCAATGCTGGTGAGCGGCCGAATGCTGCAGTCACCCACCAGCTCCCGAAGCCGTCCCTCGGCAAAATGCTCCGAGCGGAATCCGCCCTCAGCTTCGAGATACTCTGCCGTTTCCGCGATCACGCTGTGGCCCAGCCGCGGATACCATTCCCGGCGAGCCGTCACCGACGCCGGAGAATAGACCGACAGGAATCTGGTACCGGCTCCTGGAGCCAATCGGCGCATCTCCCGGAGCACGGCCGCCTTGTCACTCATGGTTCCCCAGGTGTTGGTGACACAGAGGGCCAGATCGAACGTGCCCTCGAGCGGAATCCTGGTCGCGTCTCCGACAACGAAGAAGAGCGGGAGACGGCCGACCCGCCGCTCCGCATCGGCCACGTAGCTTCGCTCGTAGTCCACCCCGACCCCCATGGCCAGGCGCTCGCCCAGGAAAAGCAGATGGCGCCCGGTGCCGCAGCCGACGTCGAGCACTCGCATTCCTGGAGCGATCATGGCCCGGAGCAGATCGATCTCTGCCTTCAAAAATTTCTGGATCGCCTCGGGTTGGGACTCGGGATCGAGCGCCCGGTTCAGGAGGCCGGAGGCGTAGACATCGTCGTTCGACATGGCTGTCCTCTCCCTATGGGTGTGCCACCTCGCCGCTGCAAGTAGTATCACGAAGGATGCGGCCAGTTGCACGATCGAGCGACCGAATCCCTTCCCCTTTCAGCTCCGACCCGCCGGCGAAATCACCATTCACATGATGCATCTGATTGGTCGTGAACGGATTGGCGAACACGTCGGCGGGAGGCCGCGGCGGGCGGGGTTAATTACACGATCCTTGCACTGTCGGGCTGCCTTACCGGCAAGTTTTCCAACCCGGACTCCCGAGGTGGACCGTCATGACCCAGCCCTTTTTGAGAATTCCCGAGCCCGAGATCCCGCGACCCTTCAAGCGCCGGTTCCAGCCCAACGGAATGCAGCTCGCCATCCGGGACGGATTGAACCAGGCCAGACGCAAAGGTGGAGAGCTCTGGCGCAAGGGGAAGCGGCAGGGCGAAGAGTTGTGGCGTCGTGGCAAGCGGCACCCGCGGGTTCTCGGAATGATCGGCGGAGCCGCTGCCCTGATGCTGGTAGGCAGCTACACCTTGAGTGCGACCGGCAGCGGACGGTCC
>DATKJJ010000371.1:0-3651 GCA_035543695.1 Gemmatimonadales bacterium
GGTGACCCTGCCCACAACGGCCTCCGGTACCACGACCCATACTGTATGAGGATCTCCTCGATGCTGGAGGCGGGATGGCCATTCGGGCGACGCTGCTTGGGACGAGAGTTCAGGGGCTGCTGCTCCTCGGGGCCGCAGCCGCAATGATCTCCGCCACAGCTGTCCCGCTCGAAGCCCAGCAAATCGAAGTTCGACCCATCGCCAAATTCTCCCTCCCCACCAAGTTCTCGCTCCAGGACGGCACCCTCCGCGTGAGCCAACGGGTGGGTTTTCGGTTTGGCGCCCAGATGAACGTCAGGCTCAACGAGCGCTTCGATGTGACGAGCGCTGTCACCTATAGTCCGGGTTACGCCACGGTGAGCGGTTCCACGAAACGGGTCCAGGTGAGCTCCGGGGCGCATTCGCTGGCCGGGGTCACGGCGGCGCGCTACTGGCTCCGGCCGCGGGATCTGCCACTCGCCTGGGAGGTGCATTCGGGGGTGGGACTCGTCTTCGGCGGGCAGCCGTCCTATATGGAGCTGCTCGACGGGTCCACTATGACGGCCTCGGTGGGCACCAGCGTTCGGTACCGATTCCGCCAACTGGTGAGCCTCTCGGTCAGGGTGGAGCAGCGCGTCCTGCGCCTCCAGTTCGGCGACCAGCTGGCCGGAAGCTCACGGCCCTTCCGAGTCGCGTTTGGCGTGGGCCTCCCGTTCCTGGACCGGATCTCGATCCGGCAAATGGTCAGCAGCCTGCCGTTCTAGGTGGCTTCCCTCAGCTAACGGGGAAAGGCTTCGGGCAGTCCTCCGTCGACAGTGAGGATGTCTCCCGTAGTGAAGCGGAACCGCGTGCTGGCGAGCAGCACGGCCAGATCCGCCACCGCTTCCGGCGGTATCAGCGTGGCTCCCATCAGGTTTCTGCTCCGGTATGCCTCCAGCTGTTGTTCGACAGAAACGCCGCGGCTGGCAGCGCGCTCTCGCACGAACTGCATGAACAGCGGAGTCTCGATCTGGTCGGCGTTGATGGCGTTCACCCGGATGCTGTGGGCGCCCAGTTCCACCGCGGCAACCCGAAGGGCCTGCAGCAGCGCGGCCTTGCTGCCGGCGTACGCCACCGCGTCTCGACCCGGCACCAGTGCGGCCTTGGAGACCGACGCCACGATCGAGCCGCCCAGCTCCTGGCGCTGCATGATCGCCGCCGCACGTCCGATCGCCCGCACTGCACCGAGGTAGTGGACCTCGAGCTGCCGCTGGAGATCGTCCCGGCTGATCTCGGTGATTGGAGCAAAACGCGGCGGGAGGCCCGCGGTGTAGAACAGGCAGTCCAGGCCGCCGAACTCGAGCACCGTTTTTCGGAATAGGAGGTCGAGACTGGCGTCGTCTCGCACGTCGGCCGGCACCGCAATCGCGCGCCCGGGGTACTTTGCCGCCACTCCATCCGCAACCCGCTCGCACTGTTCACCATCCAGGTCCGCCACCACCACGTGGGCGCCTTCCTCGGCGAAGCGCTCCGCTGCCGACTGTCCGATGCCGCTGCCCCCGCCGATGATCACGACGATATGGCGAGCCAGGAGCTGGGTGACGCGGTCCCTCGCGATCTGCTCCTCGATCTTGCGCCGCTCCAGCGGCCAATGCTCGAACTCGAACACATCCGCTTCAGGAATGAATTCGAAGCGATCGATCGCCTCCGCATTCTCGATGCTCTCGAGCACCGCCCGATAGCAGACGTTCGCGGTGACCGCGCCACGCTTGTCGGCCAGGGCGGTGACCATGCCGAGGCCGGGGATGAGGATGACCTTGGCCCAGTCGCCGAGAGGGGGCTCGCCGCTCTTGGCGTGTTTCCGGTGATAGGCGTCGTACTCGGTACGGGCGGTGGCGAGCGCTGCGCGGATCGCGGAGGGATTCTTCGCTTCGCTTAGAACGACAGAGGGGCTCAGGACAACGGGCAGCCGTCCCGCACGCAGGAGGTGCTCGGGGGTGGCCATGCCGCGGCGAACCAGCTCAGGGATCTCCTTGCCATCGAGCGCCAGGACCAGCTCATCGGAATCGTCGAAGTGGAGAACGACCCGCTCATTCCCCCCGAGTGCACCGCGAATGACGGGAAGCACGAGCTCGGCAAGCTGTTGCCGCTCAGCGCGCGGCGGCACCGGGCGCAACGAGGCCAAATCTGAGGGACGGTCGGCTCGCTTGATTGCGATCAGCTCGTCCATCCTCCCCGTGATCTCGACCAGGCGGTCGTAGCATTCGGCGGCGTCCTGACCCCAGACGACCAGCCCGTGATGGGCCAGCGCGAGCGCGATGGTGTGTTCGGCAATCCTTCCGCCCCTCCGCCCCTCCGACCCTCCGACCAATAGTTGGGCCACTGCCCGGGCCAGCGGAAATCCCGGACGCACGTAAGGCACATACACCACCCTGCCATCGAACAGCTCACCCAGCAGCCGCTCGGCCTCGCCGTCCCTGATGTTGGTGAGGCTCATGGTGGGGACATCATGGGTGTGGGCGATGACCTTGTAGGGGAGCAGCGCATGGAGCGGCGTCTCGACACTGGGTGCAGGGCCATCTTCCACCATGCACTGCGCCATGAACCGCATCATTTCAGCGTCACTCATCGAGTCCGCGGCGCGCAACGGGGCCAGACGGGAAAGAGAGAGCCGGGTGAAGCCGCCGCGGCCGATCGTGCGGAGATCGGTGCCGCTGCCCTTCACCAGCAGGGTGTCGCCTTCTTTTATAGAAGTGTTCCCGCCGCCGGGCTGGACCAGACGGGTATCGTGGCCGATGAGGTGGGAGAGATGGATCAGCTGGTCGAGCGGGTCGGGGCCGGCATCGGCCCACCCGCCGGCCCGATCGCTTCCGGTGCGGATCTCAGTCATCGATGAGGATCAGACGCCGCCGCTCACCCGCCGGAAGAAGCCGACGATAAGCATGATGATACCGGCGATGATCAGCAGATGGATCAGGATCCCCGCGACCTTGAACACCAGGAAACCGACGACCCACGCGATCACCAGCAGTATGCCGATAGGGACCAGACCCTTCACGGGGCCTCCTCTGCGGGGGTGGCGAAGGAAATGCTCCGGGCGAATGTGCAGTCCAAACCGGGCGTTGGCTACCGGCCTTGGACCCGGACCTCACTTAGCAGTTCGTGGTACCACCGGCAGCACAATGCGCGAGACCCGGTCGGCCGAGTGTGCGATCCGAATCTCCCCGGCTCTGACGCTGTCGCTCTCGAACTCCGGCACGCCGGTCTGAGGATTGACCGAGAACGCGGGATAGAACTGCGGGGTGATGACCAGGCGCAATCGGTGCCCCGGGAGAAAGCGATTGGCGGTCACCAGTCGGTCGATCCGAAGTTTCACCGTCTCGCCCGGTTTCACCAGCAGCCGCTCGGGTCCGCCCTCCCGATAGCTCGCGCGCTGTAGAGCCGTGCCCGGAGTGGAGAGGTTCCAGGAGGTGCCGTCCGGCGCTACGTCGTAGAGCTGGGCCCAGAGGTCGTAGTCAGGTACGGTGGCACTCGCCGCCAACTCGATCACCACCTGGCCGATGATCTCAACCGGCGTACCGAAAGCGGCAGTCTCGAATGCCGCGATGCCGGGACCGGCCGCCAGCGAGCGGTAGTCGTGGGCGCCGAACTTCCCATCGAAGGGATCGGTGACCGGATGGGCGGGATCGGATC
>DATKJJ010000372.1:0-2949 GCA_035543695.1 Gemmatimonadales bacterium
GGCGGCCCAGCGTCCCGGAGAGTGCCAGGTACGCGGCGCCTTCCGTCTCCAGCGAATCATTGGGGCGCAAGAAGGTGGAGAGCTGACCCAGAGGCACCCGGGTCACCAACTTCAGTTTGGGGCGCGACTCGAAGGGAGCGAGCGCTGCGCCGATCACCAGACTGTCGCCCTGACTTCTCACCCGGCCAACGACCTCGAGCTGGCCGTTGTCCAGCGTTGCCTCGATTCGTCCTCCATCCAGCGCGAGATGGTTAATGGTGGAGTGCTCGAGCTGGAGCGCGCCCGTAATCCGCGCTTGTTTGGGAGTGCGTCCTGCGCCCTGGCCCTCCAACGTTCCCGCGAGGCGAGTGGTAAGGTCTGCCTTATTCAGTAACCGGCCGAGATCGAGGTCGGTGAAGCTGGTCCGATGCAGGCGCAGGCTGGGCTCGGGGTCGAAGGGCAAGAACGTAGCAGACAAGGCAACCCGGCCCGACCCGGCATCTATCTCTGCTCGAGTGAGCACCGCTCGGTGCTCGAGCCTGGCGGTCAGGCGAGCTCGGCTGATCTCCTCTCGCTCGAGCCGGCTATCTCTCAGGTCGAGATTGCCGATCATCTGGGCGCCTTCGAGCGTTTTTCCCCTGCCGCGAAGCGAGCCGGAGCCATTCAGATCCATGGAGCGTTGGGAGACCCGGAACTTGTCGAGCGCAAGATGCTCGAACCCGAGCTCCGTCAGGTCCAGCGTGCGAGCAGATCCGCTGCGGCCGAGGCGCCCCATCAGCCTGAATCCGGTCTGGTTGAGCCGAGAGCGAACGGCGACGCGCATTCCCCCTCCGGCTTCCAGCTCCACCTTGCCGGAGAACGTGCCACTCAGGGGCTTCCATCCGGAGTCGCTCAGGATCGTGGCCAGATCCACTTGTTCCAGGGATCCGCGGGTGACTCGAAGCTGAAGTGGAGAGCTCCAGCTCGCGGTACCCGCCAGGCCCAAGGTGCCGCCTGCGACGCCGGTCCGCGCGCTGAATTCGGCCGATTGGCCGTTCAGCCGGGCGTCGAGCTTGCCTGAGCCAAGGAGGGCAGGCTCCCGGCTCGGCCGATCGATTCGAGCCCTGGCCCATCCGAACGCGCGATGGGGCGGAAGTCCCCGGCCCAGGAGCCGCACCGCAATCCGGCGCTCGGAGTTTCCCAGCCACTTGCTCGGCGGTAACAGGGATCCGGGTGATGGGTGAGCTCGGAGACGCGCCGTCAGGTCGTAGCTCGGAACGCTGTCGAACGGTCGAGCCCAGCCGCCGATCCGGATGCGGCTGCTTCCGTGCCTGCCGCCAATCTCGAGATCGGCCTTGCCCTGGCTCAGCTTGATGCTTGCGCCAAGATCCCCGCTCGAATCGAATAGCGCTGCTCCGGCCCTGCCGTCGAACCGCTTAGATTGATTTCCCCGGAGGTCGACCGCTATTCGTCCGCTGACCGGTGTGAGGGAGCTCAGTGCTTTCTGCAGCGGGGAGAGCTGGAGGTCTACCAGCAGCGCCACCAGACTCAGCTGTTTGTGGGAATCCACTTCCTGGAAAGACCCTTTGAGTCGGGCGCGTCCGCCTGGAATCGGAACGATGCCGGCCAGGTCCGGCAGCCAGAGTGTTGCCGAGTCCAGGTTCAGTGCTGCGAGCCTGAACTCCCGGCCGCCTCCGGGCAGTTCGACGGCACCGGCGGCAACAGCACTGGTGGAGTCGGATTGTGCCAGGAGCCGCTGGACCGTAAGTCGCGGGTAGCTGAGTGTCCCTCCTGTTGCATCGAAGTGGATCGCCAGCGGCTCCGGACGGGTGTTCGGGTGCAGCGTTGCAAGGCCACGCGCTATGGTGAACTGCTGGATGACGATCTTGGGGCCGGACGCCTTCGGCGCCGAGGGCGCTTTCGGCTTTCCTGAAGGAAAGGGGTTCCACGATCCAGCGGACGACTGCCGCAGGTTGACCACCGGGCCGGACAACTCTACTCGACGGATCCGGACACCGTTCGAAAGCAGCTCCTTGAGCCGGTAGGTGGCTCGTACCGAGTCGCAGCCGACGACGACGTTGCCATCCCGTACGATCCGAACCCCGCGGAGCTGGATTCCGGAGAAGTAGTTGCCGGCTACATCGGCCACCGAGGTGGTGGCTCCGGGAATCACGCCGCGCACCAGTGCGTTCACCAGCCAGGTGTCGGCGCCCAGGTGGAGGACAGCCAGGGCGACGAGCAGGAGAACCACTCCACTCGAGATGATGATGAGCATGATGCGGCGGATGGTGCGGAGCACGGATAGACCTCGACCCTCGACTCTCCCCGCGCGAGCGACGCTTTCGGGGCAGAGACGACTTGGGCTAAGTCGGGTAGTCAGAACATGGTAGCCCCCCTCATCCGGGCGGATTACTAGACCTTAGGCTAGACCAGCTCATACTCCCGCGCGCGATTTACTGGCGAGCTAAGGCGAAATAGCCCATACTAGTGCTCCACCGGAAAAGGGGTACAGGCTGAGCCGCAGGTCTACCGTGGGCTACTTCAGCAACATCACCGTCCCCAAGCTCAGCCTGCAGGCTCCGGCTCTCCCGGAGCGCAAGGCGCTCAAGACGGCGTTGCTGGTCTGTCTTGCGTACTATCTCGGCGCCAGGCTCGGCTTCGCGCTCACCCTCAACCCCAGTCCCATCTCCACCCTGTGGCCACCGAACTCCATCGTTCTGGCGGCGCTGCTACTTACCCCGACCCGCTCGTGGTGGCTGGTGTTGCTCGGCGCGCTGCCGGCGCATCTCGCCGTTCAGGTCCCGCTCGGGTTTCCTCCCGGGATGATCCTGGGTTGGTACATCAGCAACTGCAGTGAGGCTCTAATCGGAGCCGCCATCGTCCGTCATCTCGTCAAGGGTGAGCTGAGATTCGATCGCTCGCGTCATGTGGGCGTGTTCATCTTCGGCGCTGCGTTCGTGGGAACGTTCGTGTCCTGCTTTCTGGACGCGG
>DATKJJ010000373.1:0-3307 GCA_035543695.1 Gemmatimonadales bacterium
GAAATCGTTAACCGGAGGCGAGAAGTCCAGCTTGCCGTTGAACCACGGCTTGACAGTGTGCTGGTCCGACGAGACCACATCGGTGAGATGACCCGGCATGAGCGAGCGGACGTGACTGGCGAGCACCTGTTCGCCGAGCGCCGCTCCCGCCGAGCGAGCGGAGGCGAGCTGCCAGGTCCCGAGCGCAACGAGCGTCAGTGACGCGGCCAGCGCGAGCGGCAGCCACCCGCGCGGCATCAGGCGACCAGAGGTGGGTACCTGCGCGGATGACTTGAGTGCCGTGCGTACCCGGTTCCGGAGCTCGTCCGGTGCCCGAAACGCCGGGACCTCGGCCCGGATCGCGGTGCCCAGGGCCAGGCGAGAGTCGCGAAGGTGACTACAATCGCGGCACTCTTTGAGATGCGCTTCCAGCTCGCGCGCGTCCTGCGCGGCCAGCTCTCCGTCCAGATAAGCATCCACCTGAAGCTCCAGCTCGCTATGTGTCATCGTCCCTCCTGATCGGTGACCAGCGCCCGCTGAAGCCGAGAGCGGGCGCGGGAGAGCCGTGACATCACGGTTCCCACGGGCACGCCGGTTACCTCCCCGATCTCCTTGTAGGACAGTCCCTGGAGCTCGCGCAGCACGATCACCTCGCGGAATTCGGCAGGCAGCCGGTCGATCGCCTGGTGCAACGATTCCCGCGCCGATGCATCGGAAAGCGTCGTGTCCGGATGAGCATCCTCCACCGACTCGCTGTGGAGCTGCTCGTCGAACTCGGCGGCGTTCGCCTCCTGGCGATACCGGCGCCGCCAGCTGAAGGCGGTATTACGCACGATTGTGAGAAGCCAGGCCCTGCCATCAGTGGCCTCGGCTCCGCGGAAGCCATCGAAGTACTTGAGCGCCCGCAGATAGGCGTCCTGTACCACGTCCTGCGCATCGTGCTCGTGGCGCGTCAGATAGCGCGCCAACGTATACGCGGCGTCCAGGTGCGGCAGCACGATCGCTTCGAATCGGCCGAGGTCGCGTGGCTTCATTGCTCTCTAGACTCTGGCAGCGGCGAATTTATTCCAGGGAATATGCGTGGCACCGGGCGGGTATCCGACAGTGACAGCAGTGTCTCGTACCCGCACCGGAGAATACCACAATGTTCCGTAACTACCGCATGATCCGCGGCATCGCCGCCGGCCTCGTCGTTCTAACTTCGCCCCTCGACGCCCGTCCCAATCCCTCTGGCGAACCGGTCGCAGTCACGGCCAAGCTCTCGGAATGGAGGGTCCAGCTATCGCCGGCGACGGTCAGTCCGGGCCTGGTCGCATTCAGCGTCACGAACTCAGGGAGCATTCCGCACGCGCTGGAGGTGGAGGGGCAGGGGCTCGAGCAGCAGACGGTTCTGCTCCAGCCGGGCTCAGGCACCACTCTCACCTTGACGCTCGCGCCCGGAACCTACGAGGTGTACTGCCCGGTAGGAGGGGATTCGCATAAGAAGCTCGGCATGGAGACCCACTTGAAGGTGGTGAGCGCGAGCGGCTCACGATCTCCCGGTTACGCAGACATCAAGCGGACCCCCGCACCAACTCCGCGGGCGAAAGTACCGGCCATTCAGGTGGCGGGTGGCGGTCCGGTGATCCAGATCCTGCCCGGACCGTTTCCCTTCGCCGACAGTGCGGCGCCGATCCTCAAGCAGTTCGGCGGCGAGCGGGAAGACCTCGAGTCTCAGGCAGAGAACGGCCCGTACTCGAACAATGTCGCGCCCATCGCCGGCAGCTTCACGCTCACAGCCTGGGACAAGGGCGCCACTCGCGATTCGGTCGACGGACTCGCCAAGTTCACCACCCAGGACCAGGCCCGGTGGAAGCTGGTGCTGGACCGGGTGCAGACCAAGGACGTGCCCCATCACCCTCGCTTCGGCGGCGTGATCCTGGGACTCTACTACCACGGAATGACCGGCGTGCACACCCCTCTTGTCCCCACGATTAACAGCGCGGTGGCGCTCTGGGCCATCGGACACCTGTACCGGAATGGCACGCTGGTGACGGACAACGCGATGGTGCATGTGATGCAGCTCTCGCGCACTCGCCGACCCGGTGACTTCGCGCTGGCCTGCTGGGATTGCTCTAAGAACAAGGTCGATGAGCTGCAGCTGCAGGTGCTGCCGGCTCCCGGCGAGCCGAAGTTCGATGCGCCGGGCGGGTTTCTGTTCGTGAACTGGGAGAAGTCGGGGTTTCGCAGGAGATGAGGCGGACCGGCGGATATGCAGTAAGATGAAGCTCCAGATCGGGCGGAGGGCGCCTCACATACGCGGGCCGCTTCGCCCTGAGCTTCTTCAGGAGTTCAAGGAGCTTCGGCAGAAAGGGTGCGGCAAACGCCGACATTTGAGTGAGTAAAGTACGGCAAAGTCGAGCATGAAAGCCAGCAAACTCCAGCATCGGGTGACACGAACTCGCGTAAACGGTAGCAAGTTGCTGGAATTCGGCTGGTTATGATGGCCCCTCTGGATCAGGAGAGTCCTGGTTCGAGCCCAGGAGGGGCAACTCACTGGCGGTGGGGAAGTTCGGCGCCCGCGCCGCCAGTCATCCGGAGGAGCCCGGCATCGCGGGCGTCGCTCACCATCTTCCCGACGTCCGCGATCAGTTTCTGCGGCGGGCTCCGTCCTACTTGGTGTTCTTCGCGATCTTGACGCGAAGCTCGTTCACCCCCGCCGCGATCTCGGGGCCGAAGTCCTCCGACTCCCAGATCGGGCGGATCTCGAGGTCGCTCGGACCCGGCATCGGGTTGGGGCACCGCTTGGCCCACTCGATCGCCTCTTCCATCGACCGGACCTGCCAGATCCAGAACCCCGCCACCAGCTCCTTCGTCTCGGCGAAGGGGCCGTCGGTCACCGACCGCTTGGTCCCATTGAAGTGGATCCGCTTCCCAAACTTGCTCGGCTTGAGCCCGTCACCGGCGAGCATGATCCCCGCCTTGATCAGCTCCTCGTTGAACCTCCCCATCTGCTCGAACATCTCCTCGGCCCCTTCCATCTCGAGGGGATGCGACTCCGCTTCCGACTCCTTGGTCGCCTTCACGATCACCATGACCCGCATAGGACCTCCTCTATGGTTGGGAGCGGCCCTGGTGGCCTGCTCTACCCATACGTCGTTCGGGGGTACCGGAAATCGACATCACCTGCCCGGGAAGAACTCTTTGGCCATCGCCGCGGCCGGCTCGGCCGCCAGTTGCCGGAATTGGGGTGGTTACAGCGGCCCCTCTGGAGGAGAGCCCTGGTTCGAGCCCAGGAGGGGCAACTCGAAGCGCGGGGGCTGCTTGGCAGCCGTCGCGCCTTGCCTAT
>DATKJJ010000374.1:0-4944 GCA_035543695.1 Gemmatimonadales bacterium
TCCCGATCGAGCTGCATCCGGTCTCCCTCGGATTACAACCCAGGCGAGAAGATTTACCTCGGAATACTGGGGCGCACCGTGTGACTGACGCGTGCCGCGGGTCGAAGCGGGAAACTCGCCGGCCCAAGCGGCGGTTTTACCAGTGAGTCCCCTCGGAGTACATCGGAGTCCGCTTCGAGCACGATGGAGCCCGATAGATATACCAGGCAGTATGGCCTGATTACGAGCGAGCTTCGATCCGCGCCTTGACCTTCTTTACCGCTCTGGCTGCGCTCGATTTCGCCGAGCTGAGCGCCTTCTCCGCCAGTTGGCGAACTCCCTTGAGTCTGCTCTTCTTGCCGCTGCGTTTGGCGGAGCTCTTGGCTCTGCCCGAGGTGCCCCGCTCGGATGAGGTGCGTTTGCGGGAGCTGCTGGTCTTCTTACTGGTCTTCCTGGAACCGGACTTTCTGGTCTTTGCAGCCATCGGGACCTCCCGGTAGTCGGCCAACTCCCTGCTTACGCGGTAGCCTCCGCATCGAGTATGTTCTGCCTCATTCCCCCTCGCAATGGAGCAGTCTTCACCGATGAGCCGTGCGGAACTGGCGACCCAGCTCGCGGAGATCGGGCGGCAGTTCTATAGCCGCGGCTGGGTATTGGGCACCAGCGGGAACTTCAGCGCCGTGCTCAGCCGCGATCCTCTCCGCCTGGCCATCACCTCGAGCGGAGTGGACAAGGGGAGTCTCTCGCCCGGCGACATCCTGGAGATCGACCAGCACGGCGGGGTCGTCTCCGGCTCCGGCCGCCCATCGGCCGAGGCCGGCCTTCACCTGACGATCGTCCGGGCCCGCGGCGCCGGCGCGGTGTTGCATACCCACTCGGTTTGGGGCACAATTCTGTCTGACGCCCCCGGCGACGGGGTGGTGCTCCAGGGATACGAGATGCTGAAGGGACTCGACGGCGTGGCCACGCACGAGCACCGCGAATGGCTGCCGGTAATCGAGAATACCCAGGATTGGGAGGCGGCAGCGCCCTCAATTGCCGCGCTGCTGGGCACGTATCCCGACGCGCACGGATTGCTGATCAGATCGCACGGGCTGTATACCTGGGGACGGGATCTCGCCGAGGCAAAGCGGCAGGTAGAGATTCTGGAGTTTCTGTTCGAAGTGATGGGACGAAAGCGAGGCATGACATGGCAACAGTGAGAATTCCCGACGAGCAGCGCACCCTGACCGACCAGGATGAGGTCACCCGCTATTTGGCGACCCTTGGCATTGACTATGAGCGCTGGCCCGACAAGGAGCGCGTGCGCGAGGATGCGTCGGTTGAAGAGGTGCTGGCCGCCTATGCGCCCGAGATCGAGCAGCTGAAGCAGCAAGGCGGCTACGTCACCGCCGACGTCATCGACGTCACCGCCCAGACCCCGAACCTCGACGCCATGCTGGCCAAGTTCAGCGTAGAGCACTGGCACGATGAGGATGAGGTGCGCTACATCGTTCGGGGGCGGGGAATCTTTCACATTCATCCCCGAGACAACAAACCCGTCATCGCCCTCGAGTGCGAGCCCGGCGACCTCATCCGGGTGCCCCGCGGCACCTGGCACTGGTTCGATCTCTGCGGCGACCGGAATATTCGGGCGATCCGGCTGTTTCAGGACAAGGCCGGGTGGACACCGCACTACACCGAAAGCGGCGCCGACAAGGGTTATCAGCCACTGTGTCTGGGTCCTTCGTACATTCCGGTTCGGACGGCATCGAGCTGAGCCACATCGGCGCCGTCCTGTTGGACATCGAGGGCACCACCACGCCCATCGATTTCGTCCACCAGACCTTGTTCGATTATGCCCGCTCTCGAGTCCCGGGATTCCTCAAGCGCAAGTGGGACGACCCCGAGGTCCGAGGCGACATCGCCCGGCTGAACGCCGAGCACGTGAGCGAGTCGCCCGAGCCCTCGCTGCCTCCGTGGCGGGACAACCCCGGCGGGGTGACGGCGTACGTCCAGTGGCTGATGCAGCTCGACCGGAAGTCCACCGGACTCAAGTCGCTGCAGGGAAAGATCTGGGATGAGGGGTATCGCTCGGGCGAGCTCAAGGGCGAGGTGTATCCGGACGTGCCGCCCGCACTGGAGCGCTGGCGCAATCAAGGCCTCGGCATCGCCATCTTCTCCTCCGGCAGCGTCCAAGCTCAGCGGTCGCTATTCGAGAATAGCAATGCCGGCGATCTGAGCCAGTTTCTTCGGGGCTACTTCGACACCACCACCGGCCCCAAGAAGGAGGCTCGCAGCTACGCCCGGATCGCGCAGGAGCTGAGGTGTCGTCCCGCCCAGGTGCTCTTTATCTCCGATGTGCCCGTGGAGCTCGACGCCGCCCGAAAGGCAGGGATGCAGACGGCCTTATGTGTGCGGAGTCCGGCCGACGCTCCACCCGACGGCCCGCATCAGGTGATCCATAGCTTCGATAGGCTCTTGAGCCCCAAGAGTTCCCCTCCAGAGGGATCACCACCGATGCCCCCGATTCCGCCGGAGGCCGACGCCGCCGTCTCGGCTTGGATGCGGGGTCGCGGATGGCAGGTCAATCCGGTCAGGTGGCAAACGGAGGAGCCCAATATGGGCTTCTACGTCTGGCAGGAAGAAGTCTCCTCGATAGGGAAGGTCCATGCACTCTGGCTCGACGAGGCCATGATCCGGCACCTGAAGGCAAAGGAGCTGGTCCAGGTGCTGGAGCGCGAAAGTGTGGCCGAGGAGATCCGGATCAACTACAAGGTGCGGATCGAGGAGCGCGGAGCTGGGTACCGGGTGTCGGTGGTGCCGAGGAAATCGGGAGCGTTCAGAGGAGTGGAGTGACGGGGTCCGGGCTCCTTGACGGAGGTGCCCGGTCAAGCAACTCCCGGGCTGCGGCGACCAAATCGACCGACTGCCGCCGAGCAGTACGGCTCTCTCGGAGGCTCAGAGCCAGTCGGCTCAGCCCCGCTTTGGCCTGCAGGATCTCGCTCTCCGCGACTGCGATGAGATCTGAAGCGCGGGTGAGTTCGGCCCTGATAGCGAGGTACAACTCGTCTGCACTGAATGGTTTGCGCAGCAACGCCAGGGAAGTGTCAGCCAGATCGATCGGTGGCACCTCTTCGGCATAGGCTGACATACCGAGGACCGCTATGGTCGGACGATACCGCTTCAGCGTCTCATGGATCTGCCGTCCATTGATTTCCGGCATCAAGAGATCGGTCAGCACCAGGTCGAACGGCTGCGATTGGATCAGCCGCAGGGCAGACGCGCCGTCGCCGGCTTCGTCCACCTGAAAGTGCTCAGCTTCGAGCCTGCGGCGAATGATCCGGCGCAGCGGCGGCTCGTCGTCGACCACCAGCACGCGGGCCTCTCGCCAGATTGGCCCATGATGGGAACTCACTCAAATTCCATAGACCGCGGGACAGAACAGCAGCTCAGGGGACGCTGAGTTTAACGCTGTCCGCAGGACTTCCGCTGTAGTACCAAAGGCTAGGGTGGGCGGGGAAAGGCCTGAGCAATCAGCGCAGCTTCATCCTCTCGCGGAGCCGCAGGAAGGCCTTCATGAGTTCACCCGCCTTGGCCAAGTGTTCTCTCCCTATCTGCTGTTGCCGTTTGGCCAAGGCCCGGGACTCGGCCGCCTCCACGCGCATTTGGCGTACTCGCCGCCGGATCGCTTTCGGCGTGAGGACCAGCGGTCCGACCACTTCGATCAGTTCCTCTAGCTCGAATGGCTTGAGCAGGAGGGGTACCGCGGGAAAGCCCGGTGGGATCGGGTCCCATCCCGTCATCGCCACAACCGGCAACGAGGGGCGGTGTTCCAGGAGCACCGCGATCAATTCGGGGCCAGAAACGCCTTGCATCGCCACATCGGTGACGACCGCATCGAGCACCTGCGGCTCGTCCTGCTCGATCACGTGAATCGCCCCCTCCCCGTCGTCGGCCTCGACCACGGAGATGCGTTCCTGCTCCAGCAGTCTCCGGAGTGCTCGGCGGAACGACGAATCATCGTCCACGACGAGCAGAGTGGTCCCGGGAATCTGGAGGGTGGCGTGAGGCTCCGCATCCAACACAGGGAGCTGCCTTGAGCAAGTAAGAGAGGGCCCCCTAACTAATCACCGAGAAGCGGGGTACACAACCCAGCAAGCGCAGAACGTCTACTCCGGGCGTGGTATCGCTCGACACTGGGGGCGCCATCCGCTCGCGCGGATCTTCGGGGTATGGATTAAACGGGAGTTTACTTCGGAGGGAATGGAGCGGACCGGGATCGAACCGGCGACCCCCTGCTTGCAAAGCAGGTGCTCTCCCAGCTGAGCTACCGCCCCGATTGTACCGACAGGCCTACAAGTTAGCCGCCACCGGAGCGGTTCCCAAGCTACGCCTTCGCTCGCAGTCGGAGGCCGGTGCCCCAGGGATCCCGGGTCACCAGATCCTTCCCCGCCCGCTCTGCGGCAAATCCTGCGCCCCCGAGGCTCTCCGCTGCCGCCGACACCTCGGCCGAGCTCGGCAGCTCGATGGTCCATTCGAGGAGCTGGGCATCGTCCGGAGCGGGAGGAGTGGCTCCAGCTCCGGCCCAGGTGTTGGTACCGAGGTGATGGTGGTAACCACCGCCGGCGAGGAAGAGCGCGCCGGGGTAGTGCCAGACCATCCGGTCGAAGCCGAGTCCCTCCGAGTAGAACGCCGCCGCCTGCCCCAAGTCGCCCACGTGTAGGTGCAGGTGCCCCATCGTGGTGCCGGCCGGCATCCCGCTCCACCGTTCGTCTCCCCCCGCATCGATCAGATCGGCAAAGTCCACCGGGTCCGTCGCCATCATCAGCTCCCGCCCAATCCGCCGCCAGGTGCTGCGGGGACGGTCGGCGTAGACTTCGATGCCCAGGTTGTCGGGGTCCTGGAGGTACAGGGACTCGCTCACCAGATGGTCGCCGGCGCCGGCCCGCGCGTTGATCTCGCCCAGATGGCGAACGAATCGGC